>JAUSTR010000008.1 GCA_030812955.1 Bacillus alveayuensis | reverse complement strand
CAACAAGCTGCATGATTTCTGTTTTTAAAAATACAATTAAGAAATTCTGTAGGTTTTTGTATTTTTAAAAAGAGCAATTATGAAATTGGCTCAATCTAAAAAGAGGAAGGATTTTTTTATTATAAGATTGAAATTTATTATACAGAATGAAAGGAGGAAGTTTTCATGCCAACATACACGCTAACGGTTTTTAATCAAAAAGGGGAAAAATTACTTGATGAAACGTTTGAGGCAGAAAATGAAAATGAAGCAAAAAAAATTGGAACAGAAAAACTGCGAGAGCATAATTATTTAGAAACGACGCACCGCTGTACATCCTCAAGTGGAAAATTAATTTTATTCCATCGTTAACATACGCAAATTTTCGGCGGTTCATCATGAAAAGAACCGCCACTCTTTTATCTATTTTCTGTAAAAACGGTGAAAAGCTTATATTCCTTCTTTACAATCAGCTTCCTTTAAGCATCGTTTCCATTCATTTTGAATGTTAAATGAAGCAGGAACGAGTCATATTTATCCTCCACTCACCGGTGGAATGAGAGCAACGACATCTCCTTCTCTGATCATTTCATCATCTGTTGCAAATTCTTCGTTAACGGCAATCATAAGGGAAGAAACCGATGACAGTCCATAGCGATCTTTAAGCTCTTGACGAAGTTGGTGTACAGTCAATTCTGGAAAAGGCAAAGTGATTTCCTCTGCATTCAATTGCTCCTTCAAATGTGCAAAAAGTAAAATACGAATCATTCTGTTCCCTCCTTTGGATAACCATTTTCGTATTCGATTGTTCCTTGTTGATTCCCAATCCATGTTTCCCCATCTTCCCAATGCTCTTTTTTCCAAATTGGCACCATTTCTTTGATGCGCTCAATCGCATACCGATTTGCTTCATAAGCATCAGCACGGTGCGGGGTTGAAACAGCTATGGCAACTGCCACATCTGAGATTTCTAAACGGCCAATACGATGGACAATCGCGACTTTTGCTTCTGGAAATCGGCTAATAATTTCAGATCCAATCTGTTCAAGCTTTTTCTTGGCCATCGATTCATATGCTTCATATTGCAAATATAACGTTTTTTTCCCCTTCGTTAATTCTCTTACCGTACCGATAAACGTTACGATCGCTCCAGCATTTCGATTCGTGACTGCTTTAATGACACTAGTGACATCTATCGGTTCTTTCACAATCGCAAACATTTCCTTCCCCCTTAACATACTGAATAATCCATTCTATATATTTTTTTTCTTCAGAAATGAAAAACGAATTCCCCTCATTTAACGGTACCCAACTAATCGAAGCGACAACATTTTGAAGTTGTAATAAATGAAGATCGCACTCATCACGAATGCAAACAATTTTTGGATATGGGGAATTTTTAAATCCTTCGATGAGCAATAAATCTATTTCAAAATGACGATACAATTCAATAAGCTTTGATAAATTACAACTATTATGAGTTGCTGCTGTCAAAAAGAGAGTCCCATCTCCTTCAACCGCAGAAACAAGTGCTCCTGCTTCCCAATGACGTGTTGAGTCTTTTTTAGGAAGCTCTGGCTTTCCTCCATGTCCATGATGTTTTAAAGTTCCGACCTTCACCCCTCGATTCGTGAACTCTCTGACCAATTTCTCTATAAGAGTTGTTTTTCCGCTATTTTGATATCCGACAACTTGTAGAATGATCATTGCCAATTCCGTGCTCCTTGTTCATCTTCAAGCAAAAGAACATCCACTTTCGTTCCCTCTTGAAATCCTCGTGTGCCACCTGGTAAAACAATTAAACTATTTGCTTCTATTAATGAAGAAACAATATTGGATTTATCTTTTCCTATAGGTTCTACTTGCAACATTCCATCATCGTAAGAAAGTTTAGCACGCACAAATCTAGTAAAAGGGTTCGCTTTCGTAAAATCCTTTTTCAAAACTGCTTGAACCTTTTTTAAATAACAATTTTTTTGGCCAAGCATCGCTTTTAAATATGGACGGACAAACAGTTCAAATCCTACATAACAGGCTGAAGGGTTGCCAGACAGTCCGAACAACATTTTTTGGTCTAATACCGCAGCTGAGGTGACACTTCCTGGGCGCATTGCTACTTTGTTAAATAATAATTTCGCGCCAAGCTTTTCATACACCTTTGGCAAAAAATCGAAATCTCCAACGGAAACCCCACCTGTTGTCACAATGATATTTGCTTCTTCCATCGCCTTTGTTACGGCCTCGTATGTCTCTTGAAAGGTATCTTTTACTTTTCCAAAGACAACAGGTTCTCCTCCAGCTCGTAATATTTGTGTTTGCAGCATATAGGAATTGCTGTTACGAATTTTCCCTTTTTCAAGCGGTTCGTACACATTTAATAACTCGCTTCCAGTTGCAATGATGACGACTTTTGGCTTTTTCATGACAGGCACCCGATGATAGCCAAATGTTGCTAAAATGGCTACAACTCCTGGATTGATGACCGTTCCTTTTTCAACGAGCAAACTCCCCTTTAGCATATCCTCGCCAATCCGAGAAATATTTTCTCCTTTTGAGACTTTTCGTTTAATTTGCACATACGCTTTTCCGTCTTTGACAACTTCTTTTGTTAATTCAACCATAATGACGGCATTTGCTCCATCTGGAATTGCTGCACCTGTCATAATTTTGACAGCTTGATTTGGCTTGAGCGGCTCCTCCCAAACTGAACCGGCTCCAACTGTTCCAACGACTTCTAACAATACAGGGGAATTCGTCGACGCATTTTGTGTTGCTTCTGCAAAAATAGCATATCCATCATACGGGGAACGATCAAACCATGGAACATCTGTCGTCGCTTTCATATCTTCTGCTAACACACGACCATAGCTTTCTTCAAGTGATACGTATTCTCGCTCCCCCTCCATACTCTCATTCATAACCCGTTCAATCGCTTCTTCCACTTTTATTGGCTTTCGCACTTTCCCCATTCCTTTCTTACTAATCCTAATATGTTCAGATTATGAACACAATGTCCCTTAATAAGTGCCGTATAGGTCATCACAAAAAGGAATACGTGACATAGCAAGCGTGTCTCTTACCTATGACAGTCGAAAAGCTAGTAAAGCAAATCTTTTAGAAAAGAGCGTATTTATTTGGTCCTTAATAAGAAACGGTATGTCCCTTTTCATCGAACAAATTTTTCATATTCCTCTTTCGTATTAATGTTCATAAACGGTTGTTCGTCTATTAGATCAATATATTTCACCTGTATATTGTCAAGTAAATACTTCATGCTCAGTTCGTTTCTTTCTAATCTCGACTTGATTTCTTCCTTTACACGACGATGATACAGGGCAACGAGTGGCTGAATTCTTTTATTCACACGAGGTAAAATAGCATCCCACTTTTCATCTTGATACAATTGCAAGATTTTCAAAATATGATCATTGATAAAAGGCACATCACACGGTAAGACCATATACCACTTCGCCTCATATTGAGACATTACAGAAAATAATCCCGCAAGAGGCCCTTTTCCTTTATAAGGCTCAATGTCGGTTATGAATATAGCTTGATCGATTACTGGTAAATTTTTTTTTAGTTCTGGGTGGACAACGATGATAATATTTTTTGTAATGGAACGTAATGTTTCGACACTATATAAAATAAATTCTTTACCGTTTCTTTTGGCAAGTGCTTTCGGTTTGCCAAATCGTTTTGATTGTCCACCTGCTAAAACGATGCCGATCAAGTCTTTCATTGTCGATGAAGCTCCCATACAAGATGACGAAGTTCAGGTAAAATTAGTTTTTCCATCGCCAGCCGAACAGCATTTGTTGAGCCTGGCATACAAAAAATCACCTTTTGATCCATTGAACCCGCAATGGCTCGACTCAGCATCGAAGCGCTTCCAATCTCTTCATAGCTTAAAAACCGAAACAACTCACCGAAACCAACCATCTCTTTATCCAAAAGCTCTTGTACAGCATCCACTGTCACATCACGCTTCGTAAATCCCGTTCCACCATTCAATAAAATAGCATCTACTTCTTGTGTTGAACGAATCGCTTTTTGAATGGCGTCACGTTCATCTTTGACAATTTCATAGTCGACGACGTTCATATCTTGTTGTTTTAACAGATTGATAATTAGTGCACCACTTTTATCAGTTTCTGTTGTTCGAGTATCTGAAACGGTCACTACTTTACAACGAATCGGCAAATTTGCTTTGCTTTTATGATCGTTTACACCCATCAGCCTTCACCTCAACTACATAATACAGAAATAGCAGATGTCTAACATAAAATAGTATACATTGTATAATATTTAAATCATACTCTAATGCATTTTCTTCCCTTTGTAAATAACGTCATATCATTCCTTTTAAAACAAAAGAATATCGGTATAGTCGGATTTAATGATAAAACAGAAAGTAGCTTCATTTAAAATGGATATCCTCCGAAGGCAATGAAAAATTGTGTTTTGAATAAAATTGATACTATAATATTAAATAGCATTTACAGGATGACGAGGGGATTTGAAATGCTTGGAAACATACAATCGAAACTTTTCGGGGGAAGAGTGATTAAAACTGGAATTGCTGTCTTCTTAACTGTCATAATGTGCAATTTATTCGATATCCCAACAATTTTTGCTGTCATTGCAGCAATTGTCACCATTGAGCCAACAGCCCATGATTCCCTTCGAAAAGGGATCGTAAGGTTTTTTGCCTCCAGCATTGGATCAGCCTATTCTATGACCCTTACTTCTTTTTTTGACCATTCTCCTGTTTCATATGCCCTTTCAGCGATGTTGACGATCGTATCATGTCAAAAATTACGTTTAGAAGCTGGCACTCTAGTGGCAACGATCACAGCTGTTGCAATGATTCCTATTACGGAAACTCATTATCTCGAAGCTTTTTTAACAAGACTCGCGACAACATCTGTTGGTATTACCGTCTCCACATTTGTGAACTTTTTTATTTTGCCGCCAAACTACACACATTTCATCACAAAACAGATGAATTCTCTTTTTCATGAAGCGGCTGATTTACTAGAACAACGAGCAAAAGAATTAATAGGAGATTCGAAGGGATATCGGGCAACTGTACGAAACTTTGATAAACTAACAAAGGATTTAAATAAAGCGTTAACCTTTATCCAATATCAGCAACAAGACTGGAAATATCATCGTCATACGAAAAAGGAAATGCGCCAATTTCATCGCGATCAAAAGAAACTAACGATTCTACAGCAAATAACCTATCATCTCGGGAATTTAATTTATGTCAAAACCGCTCCAACCGAATGGACAACAGATGAAAAAGAAAAGCTGTGTGCTGCATTCAAATCGATCATTTCCATCTTGCGAAATTATTGTCGATATATTCCATTTGAGCATTACCAGCTTATCGAACAATTAGATCAACAGTTTTGGAATATTAAAGAAGATCTAACCTATCATAAACCGAAAAAATATCATCATCATTTCTCTCCAAAATCGATTATCTTGTTTGAGATTTTATCTATTCACGATATGATCGAAGAATTGGAATCGATTTGTCATCATGAATTACCTCAAAAATCAAAAGATCATATTTATAACAATAAAAACTAATCACATTCGGTGCTTCAAAAGTAAAAAGTGAGCTAGGAAAAAAGGTCAAAAAGTATCTTCCATTACCAACGAAATTGTCGATAAACTCAAAACAAATGCGATCCTAGCTCACTTTTGATGGCCTTCTATGTTAAATTTTTAAATGTTAGCTAAAGTGAATATTTTGAATAGCTTTGCCTCTTGGAGAGCGTATTGCTGTGCTTCCGCTACGGAAACTTTTTGAAAACGGATTGTGCTTTTAGGCAACAATTGTGCAACCTTCGGCAAATCAACAGATATAATGGTTCCAATTCGCGTATAGCCGCCTGTCGTTTGTCTGTCTGCCATTAAAATGATCGGTTCCCCGCTTGACGGAACTTGAATCCCACCTAATGGGACGGCATCAGATATAATATCAGCTGTTCTGACATGTTCTATTTTGGCTCCACTTAGACGGTACCCCATGCGGTCTGATTGAGGAGTGACAGTATAAGTAGTGGTGAGGAAGGTTTCGATCCCTTTTTCCGTAAACATATGTTCATGCGGTCCTAATACAACTCTCACTGTTATATTCTTTTCATATATAGGGATTAATTGGGGGTGTAAGCTTCTTCCAATATTTTTTTTACTCATTTCCCCAGAACCAGATAATATATCTCCTTTTTGAAGCTCTCTTCCGTTATATCCTCCTAGCTGCGCTTTTAAATATGTCGATTTGCTTCCTAATACACGTGGAGCATCAAATCCCCCTGAAACACTTATATACGCTCTAGCCCCATTTTTTGGTGCATGAAAAGTCAAAGTTTCCCCTTTTTTAATTAAAAAGCTTTTCCATAATGGTGCGGGGGAGCCATTCACCATAGGAGAAAGATCCCCGCCACATATAGCTATGACTGCATCATGAAGGCACAGCAAGGAAGGACCTAGCATTGTTGCTTCTAATACTCCTTCATTTAAATCGTTTCCGACTAATACATTCGCCATCCGCATTGCATAAGAATCCATAGCTCCTGCTGCAACAATTCCATATTGCTGATATCCATATCTTCCTAAATCTTGAATAGTTGTCAGTAATCCTGGCTTTATTACTTCAAATAATGGTTGATTCATGCTACTTCATCCTTACACTTTGTATGATAATCCCCTCATTTTTTAATGTTTTGCACAAATGCTGAACAAATGTAAGTGCATTTGGACCATCGCCATGTACACAGATCGTATCAGCTTGAATAGGAATGATCTCTCCATTAACGGCCGTTACTCTTTGTTCTTTTACCATTTGCAGCACTTGATGAACGGCTTCCTCTGGATCATGAATAAGTGCATTTTCCTTTGATCGCGGTGTTAATTTTCCATCAGGCTGATACGTTCGGTCAGCAAATACTTCATGAGCTGTTTTTAATCCTTCCTCGCTTCCAGCTTCACAAAGAAATCCACCTGAAAGACCAAATAAAACAAGGTTTTGATCAACATCTTTCACAGCTTTCGCAATAGCTTTTGCCAATTCTTTATTTTTTTCAGCCATATTATATAAGGCTCCATGTGGTTTTACATGACCAAGTTCGACTTGATTCACTTTCGCAACAGCCTGCATGGCTCCAATTTGGTAAACGACAAGGTTATAAACTTCATCAGGAGAAATATTCATTTCTCGCCGTCCAAAGCCTCCTAAATCTGGAAGACCAGGATGTGCCCCAATTTGAATATTAAGGTCTTTCGCAAGATTTACCGTTTTCATCATCACATTATGGTCACCTGCATGATAGCCACAGGCGATATTAGCAGATGTAATATATTTTAAAATTTCTTCATCATGACCTACTTGAAAGTGTCCAAAGCTTTCACCTAAATCGCAATTTAAGTCAACTGTTCTCATCGATGCTCAAGCCTCCTCTTTTGCATAGGTCTTGATCTGATATGTTCCATGTTGAACTTCTTTTTCAATCGCAGCATATTCTTCAAATGTAATCGATTTAAAACGCAAGTAATGTCCGGGTGAGAGTAAAATCGGTTGTTCTAACCTTGGATCATATAGTTTAATTGGAGTCTTTCCAATGATTCTCCATCCGCCAGGAGAATCTAGCGGATAAATACCTGTTTGCTCGCCTGCAATTCCGACAGAGCCTGCCGAAACCTTTTTTCTAGGTTGTTCAAGCCTTGGCGTTGCAATTTGATTCGGCATACCTCCTAAGTAAGGAAACCCCGGGGCAAATCCCATCATATAGATTAAGTAATCAACGCTCGTATGAAGCTTTATAACGTCTTTTTCTGTCATGTTATTGTATTGTGCAACGTAAGATAAATCGGGTCCAAATTCTCCACCGTAATAAGTAGGAATTTCATAAACAATTGGACTTGAAGAATCAAATGCCGTTTGTCCTTTTATTTGCTCTAATTTCTTTTTCAGTTGTTCGTACGATATAACCTCTGGTTCATACAGGATGGTTAACGTTGTATAAGCTGGTATCCATTCAATAACTCCTTGAATCGGCGCTTCCTTTAAAAATGCTGAATACGCTCGAATACGCTGAATCGTTTCTTCTGAGATTTCATGGGAAAATTGAAGCTGAATCGCTTTATCTCCAAGTGGGTGAAACGTAAATTCCAAAAAATCTCCCCCTATATGTTACGAGAATAGTTTTGGCAATTGATCCACTAATGTTTTAAATCCTAAATAAGCTGTTGCGACGCAAACTAGTGCACCAAAGATTGTAAGCCAAATTGGATGCTTATATGTTCCAACAATGGACTTTTTATAGGCTGCAATTAGAATCGTACCAAGCGCAAGCGGTAAAATTAATCCATTAAAGGCCCCTGCAAGTATTAAAAGCTTTACTGGCTTCCCAATCAATGCAAAGATAAGTGTTGAAACGATGATAAATCCGATTACTACTTTTTTTCTATTTTGATTGATTTTCGGTGAAATCGTTTGTAAAAATGTAACAGAAGTATAAGCTGCTCCTATTACAGAAGTTAAGGCTGCAGACCATAATACAATTCCAAATATTTTATATCCAAATGTTCCTGCCGCTTGCTGGAATACAGATGCTGGAGGATTAGCAGGATCTAATTGAAACCCTGTTGATACGACGCCTAATACAGCTAAAAATAACAAGATTCTCATAAGAGAGGCTACACCAATTCCGTATAAAGAGCTTTTAGTCACGTATGATAAATTTTCTTTTCCATATATACCTGCATCTAACAATCGATGTCCACCCGCAAATGTAATATATCCACCTACCGTTCCACCTACTAAAGTAATAATGGCAAACATATCAATCGTCTCTGGAGCAAAAGCATGTACGACCGCTTCACCAACAGGTGGCTTACTGACTACCGCTACATATAACATTAATAATATCATTAAAGCACCTAAATATCTTGTAATTTTATCCATCGCCATCCCAGCTTCCTTTGATAAAAAGACAAATATGGCAATGAGCGCGGTGATCACTGCTCCAATTCGAGCGTCTAATCCAAATAATACATTGAATCCAAGACCGGCCCCACCAATGTTGCCGATATTAAAAGCAAGTCCTCCTAATGCAACAGCAAAAGAAAGTAAAAATCCTAACCCTGGTAATACTAGATTCGCTATCTCTTGCCCTTTTTTATTCGCAACCGTCATTATACGCCAAATATTCAATTGTGCCCCAATGTCTAAAATGATCGACATAATAATAACAAAGCTAAAGCTTGCCAGAAGCTGCTCAGTAAAAACCGCCGTTTGAGTCAAAAAACCAGGTCCAATCGCCGATGTGGCCATTAAAAAAGCAGCCCCTAATTGAATGCTTAATCGACTATTCCCTTTTCCATTTGATATTTTCTCTAAATCCCGTTTTCCCATCTAGCTTCCTCCTTTTATCAAAGTTTCATTTGTTTGAATCGTATAATCATAATGATCTATGCAAAAATTATGCCAATTTTAAAATCCACTAAACAATAAGTCTTTTTTTATTTTTCTGATATTTCTTTAATGACCGCACAATAATACCGCTCACTTCGAGCGGTTTCGCACAGTTAATGAATGTTATATTTTTCAATTCTCCGTTGTAAGGCGTAACGGCTAATACCGAGCTTTTCAGCAGCTCTTGTAATATTCCATTTTTCTAGTTTTAACGCTTCCACAATAAATCTTATTTCAATTTTTTCTAAATATTTTTCAAGTGAAAAATCTCGATCTAGTAATGGATCTTGTTCCATCAACTTTTCGTGTTGTTCTTCCCCTTTATTAAGAAAATGGAGATGATGCTCTTCAATCGTTTCGTCATGATTTAATATGACGACTCTCTCCATAATATTTTTCAATTCTCGTATATTTCCGGGCCAGCTATATTTCATAAGCTGCTCTTTAGCCTGAGAAGACAAAAAAGGCTCCTGCTTTCCCATTTGTAAACTGAACTGCTTTAAAAAATATTCAGCTAAGATAATAATATCTTCTCCTCTGTCGCGAAGCGGTGGTATATTGATCGGAACAACATTTAATCGATAATATAAGTCAGAGCGAAATGTCCCTTCCTGTATCATTTTTTCAAGCGGACGATTAGTTGCGGCGATGACTCTCACATCAACTTCAATGTCTTTCACTCCACCTACTCGCTTAATTTTTTTATCTTCTAAAAACCGCAGCAGCTTCACTTGGATTTCTAGCGACAGCTCCCCAATCTCATCTAAAAAGAGCGTTCCGCCATCTGCTAATTCTATTAATCCTTTTTTTCTCTGATTTGCTCCTGTAAAAGCACCTTTTTCATGCCCAAATAATTCACTTTCTACTAAATGAGATGGAATCGCACCACAATTCACTGGTACAAACGAATTGGACTGACGGCTGCTCATATTGTGAATACTTTTTGCAGCCAACTCTTTTCCAGTCCCTGTCTCTCCTTGTATTAAAACAGTGGTATTAGGGCTTTTAGCCACAAGTGACAGCTCCTCTTTTAAAGTTTCAACAGCCGGGCTTTTCCCAACTATCATTTCTGCTTCAGCACGTTTTTCCTTTTCACGAAACCTTTCAACTTCCAATTCAAGCTTATGCTGTTCAATATATTTTTTAATGGCTATATCAATTTCTTCTAGTTCAAAAGGCTTCGTTAAATAATCAAATGCTCCGCTTTTCATCGCTTCCACTGCCGATCGAGTATTGCCATATCCAGTTAATACAATAACCCCTATATCCAAGTAGTCTGATTTTATTTTTTTTAACATGTCAATTCCATTTCCATCAGGCAAACGAATATCTAGCAAAAGAATGTTTGGTGAAAAATGTTCGATTTCCTTCCATCCCTCTTTCATATTGTCAACAGCTTTGACTTCATATCCTAAATCTTGTAGCCACATTTGCAGAGATAAGCGTAATGTAGCTTCATCATCAATGATTAATATTTTCATCATTTTCCCCCTTTCTTTTCATCGGAAAACGCAACGTAAATGTACTCCCAATACCAACCTCACTTTCAACATGAATGTCTCCGTTATTGAGTACAACGAGCTGATGGACAATGGATAACCCAAGACCTGTTCCTTCATTCCTTGTTGTAAAGAATGGATTGAATATTTTAGAAATGATTTCCTGATCTATTCCTACCCCTGAATCTTGAAGGATGATCACGGCAGTATGTTGTTGTTGGAAAGCTTTAATCGCAACCTTTCCTCCATCTGGCATAGCTTGAATACTATTTAACAGTAAATTTAATAAAATTTGTCTTAAATGCTCCAAATCAATCCATAATTCGACATTTTCGCACTCATAATCGATTTTTACCTTTTGTTGTTCAGCTAACCCTTCTAATAAAGCAATCGTTGATTTAAAAACTTGTTCAACATTTACTTTCCTTGGGTTCGTTTTAATTGGACGCGATAATTGCAAAAGGTGAGTAATGATTTGTTGGACACGGTCAATTTCTTTTAAAATGTTTTCAAATAGCCATCGATGATCTTGACCAAGCTTTAGCCTTCTCATCAATAGTTCTGCCGTTGTTTTAATACCTGATAAAGGGTTTCGTATTTCATGAGCTAACCCTGATGCCAGCTCTCCTAACGAAGCTAATCGTTCCATTTGCTGCAATTGATTTTCTAGATTTTTTCTTTTCGTAATATCTTCAAATGAAATAAGATATTGAAGAATTTCCCCTTTTTTTGTAATTGGTATTAAATTAGCGGCAAAATAAGCTCTTTCTGAACCATTTTTGAATTCCCATATTTCTTCCGTTCTTTCTGTATGGTGTTGATTTTTTAAAATAAATTGATAGACTTTCTCTTTTAAAATGTAAAAATGGTTGAAAGTTCTTTTTGCCATTTCATTTAATTGCCATGTTGCAGATGCATTCGGTGCTAATACCATTCCAACATGAGTACTATTTAAAATGGTGTTGTTTATCTGTTGCAACTTTTGCAGCTGCTGATTTCTTTTTTGTAAAGTATTGACCATTTCTTTCAATTCCCTACTTAAAACCCCAATTTCATCTGAACGCTTCATACTAATATCATCATTTTCCCGCCATATGCGTCCTTGGCGAATGCTTTCGCAATATTTCACTAAATGGACGATCGGTTTGGAAAGATGGTGAGATAAGATAATCGTTAATTCCATGGCGATAACTGTAGAAATAATGACGATCAATAATGTATATTTTTGTATATTGATTAGTGACTCCGAAAAAATAGAAAATTCAACAGGAATATAGAGGATCCAATTAAATGCTTCCAACCTTTCAACAAACACCCATTTTTCATTGCCAAATTGTTCCTCCCATTTTTTTGTCTTCTCTATTCCTGCCCATTTTTTTGTTTGATCGTCGATAACTTTATTTTTATATAATAACGTCCCTTTTTCATTGCGCAAGTAAATGTTGGAATGTCGATCAATTAATTCTTTCGCTAATTTCTTTGCTTCACTTTCCAATAGCTTTCCACTTTTGATTTGTTCATCTAAATATTGAACATACTCATTTAACTCTCTTAACTCTTTTTCAATTTGGATCATTTTTTGTTGTTTATCCGATTGATAGCTAGACCAAATGGATGTTAAGCCAATAATGACTCCCGGAATTAACACAATCGCCAGAAAAGGAAACAGTATTTTTCTCTCAATTGAAGAATTCACCTATGACCCTTCCTTCCTAACCAGTAGCATAACCCTGATATCACGATGGCGGGCAAAACCGGATGGATGATTGACTGAACTTGAGGTGGAATGAAAAGAAATCCAATGATATATGTTAAGACACCAGACAAGCTGGAGTATACCGCACTTTTTTTCGTAACATTTTTTAATAAAAGACCCCCAAAAACAGGAAAAAATAACATAGATGAGATCAAACCCCAAATATGTCCACTCATCAATACAATCGCTTGCGGCTGAAATAGCGAGCACAATAAAGAAATGGAACCGAACAGGAAAATGGTAGCACGAACCATATTCAAAGATTTGGCGTTAGATAAAGGTTGTGTTTTTATTTGTCCATAAATGTCATGAACAAAGCTGCTTGCTAGTATGAGTAATTGAGAGTTGGCTGTTGAAATAGATGCCGCAATAATACTAATAAAAATAAACCCTTTTAATGGAGAAGCCATTTCGTGATGAATAATATAAGGATAAATTTCATCATGGCGCTGAAAAGTAAGGTCAGGAGCTAAAGCCCTTAAACCGATTCCTAAAATAAATATGGCACAGTATGTAATGAAAATAAATATAAAGCTTATCACCAACATTTTCTGGGCTACTCTCGCCGACTTTGCAGAGATTAATCGAATTCCGTATTGAGGGTTTGCCGCAACACCTAAACCAAGAGCGAAAAAAGCGCTCAATAAAACCCAAACGAATGACCAAGTATTGGGAAAGAAATAAAAGAAATCTGCTGGTAATTGCCCATTCTCTTCCAATAACTGCAATTGCTCTATGAATGGAATGCGATGAGCTTTTTCAATCATTAAGCTAGCACCGACAATAGTTGATAGGAAGATGAGGATAAAATGAAAAATATCAGTTCGGGCAACGGAATACAGTCCTCCAAACGTTGTGTATAGTATAAATAAGTAGACGAGGAAAATACTGAGAGAATAAGGTATTTCCAATAAACTGCTGACGACAATTCCAAATCCAGTTATTTGCAACATGATATATAAAACATAGCTGACTACTAAAATGACACCAACACCTATTTGTAGAATAGGAGCTTGATAACGAATGGCAAGAAATTCAGGAATCGTTAAAACATCGTAGGAATAAAGCTTCGAAATGATCAAAAAAAGTAAAACTCCTCCTAGCATCCACGCAATAGCCGTCGTCCAAAAAGTAGATATCCCATTTTCATAAACGAGCCCTGGAAGAGCTAATATCGATGCCGAACTAAACCAAGTCGAGTAAAATGAAGCTACACTTGGGAATAAAGAAAGATTGCGCCCAGCTAAAAAATATTCCTTCAAATCCTCTGTTTTATTAAACCCATGCTTCCCAAATATTAAAATAAAAATGGAATAAACGAGAAAAAAAGTTAAATATAATAGTGGGTCGAGCATATTTCCACCTCAATCATTTTTATAAAGCTCTTATCGGCATGAATGTTGTGATAAATGAATGGCTTCTAAAAGGCAATTGGTCGTCCGCCGATTGCTTCAAGTCTCAGTTCTCACAGCAAAAGATGAAACGATACATGTGTTTTAATTCCATGTGATTAAAGCAGCAAATAGACAGTCGAAAATCAACAAAGTTTACGAAAACATCCTATAAAAAAGATATCATATTTTTGACGTAAAAAACGAATGGTCCTATAATACTACTTTTATCATTTTCTATCCAATTGAAAAAGAAAAACGCTTGGACGATTCATCAGCCCAAGCCTTCTAAACAAATTTTTATTCATCCTAAAAATAATTTCTCCAATATCTTTAATTTTTCATTTGTGTAATGCTCGTATCCTTCATTGTATGATCTCGGATCTTTCGGGTTCGCAAAGTGTGTGATCTTTCCTGTTTTTGGGTGAATGAATTTACTTGATGCCCCGCAACCTAATCCTATGATCGTTTGCTGTTCCTCCATGATCATAATGTTATAAAGACTATCATGTCCTTTTCGAGCATAGCCGACGTTTTCTAAGTTTCCTAATATGTTTTTTTGACGATATAAATAGTAAGGTTCATAGCCATGCTTGTCCGTCCATTGAACAGCATTTTCCATCATCTGTTCAATTTCATTTCGGCTTGCCACTTTATATTTTTGTTTGTTTTTCGTCATTTCGGATGCTCGTTTAAAAGATAACGTATGAACCGTTAATGACTCAGGCAATAGCTTCTCCGTTTCCGCTAACGTATAATTGAATTCTTCGACACCCTCACCAGGTAAGCCGATAATTAAATCCATATTGATATTGTTCATCCCCATTTTCCTTGCGAGATGAAATTTTTCAATGGTTTCTTCAACAGTATGGTGGCGGCCGATCGCTTTTAACGTCTCTTGAATATAAGATTGCGGATTAATACTAATGCGATCAATGTTCCACTTTTTCAAGACCTCTAGCTTTTCTGGCGTAATGGTATCGGGACGGCCAGCCTCAACCGTAATTTCGCGAATGTTTTCGACATTCGGAAAGGAATGGACCATTTCTTCATATAATAAATCCATTTCTTCTGCAGTAATACTTGTTGGTGTTCCTCCACCATAATAAATCGTCGTAATATTAATATTGTTTTCTTTTAACCATCGGCCGATTTGACGCATTTCATAATGTAAGCCACCTAAAAAGGAATCGACTTTCCCTTGCTTCCCATTGATCGCATAGGCAGGGAACGTACAATATGCACATTTCGTTGGGCAAAACGGAATACCAATATAAATGCTTACTTCATTTTGCAGCTCGTATAAATCCGGAACAACACTTAATTGCCGATCGACAATGCGTTCCATTAAACGGATTTTTTCATCTGTAATTAAATATTCCTCTTTTAAAAGGCGGTAAACTTCTTCCTTTGTGAATCCTTCTTTTATTTTTTTATGGAAAAGCTTTGTTGGACGGACGCCCGTTAAAATTCCCCATTGTTGTATAATACCTGTATAATTTTGCAAGAGTGATAAATAAACGTACGACAAAGTATTTTTCACTTGTTTAAACCGTTCTTTATCATTTCGCAAATCATTAAGCTCTTTCTTATGTTCGGCCTGCAAAGTTTTCCTTTCCGCATGTAGCTGACCGGTGATATATACGGAATCTTTTTGAACATGAATGTGAAACGTAACATCTATATTTGAATCCGTTTCTTCATATATAACTTCTGGATCTTCAAAAAATAAATTAGAAATTAATTGAATTGGTCGATAAAATCTCTCATCTTGAATGCCGTTTATTTGAATACGCATATAATCACCTTTATAAAAATAATCAAAACTTCTTATAGTGTACAGAATGGATGGCAATCGGTCAACAAAAGAAAGGAAGCAAACTTTTTTTCCAAGTGCTGTTATTGAACAACAAAATGCCTTACTTTTATGATGTAGGGCATTTTGTATTATTACAATGGCATCTTCTTAACGTTCATTTTTTTCCATTTGTTTTTTTCAATAATAAAGTCCATAACAACAAAATGATCGGTATGAATGCAATGAATCTAAAACTATTATTCGCACCGTAAAAGTAATAAGCCGCTGGAAGGAATGTAATCGCACTAATAAACATAGAAATCCAAGACTTTTTGTAAAAACCGTGGAGGAAAGTAATGACCGATAATGCGAAAGACACTTGCCATAAAAAAACAACCAAATTCCATGTATTCATTCCCTTTCGCCCCTTTTCATCCTTTCCCACTCATGTTAACATCTAAATGCTTAAAATAATATAAGGTTTTAGTATTATGGTAACTTTCATCAAAAATAATAGGGACGAAATAATTCCGTCCCTTATAACATATTAATCATGTTTCATGCGTTCTAAAAATTTAATACGATGCTGTTTACGAAAATGCTCCTTCACCATGTAAGAAACTCCTTGATCATCATTGCTTCTTGTAATCCAATCAGCACTTCTTTTAACCTCAATTGGGGAATTTCCCATCGCCACACCTAATCCTGCTTGAGCAATCATTTCAAGGTCATCTAAAGAATTTCCGATCACAACCATTTCCTGTAGGTTAATACCGAGATGCTTCCCTAATAACTGTAAACTAGATGCTTTAGATACTCCTTTTGAAACAATTTCTAATTTTTCTTGATTTACTTGAATAACCTCTACTTCAGGAAAAGCATCTTGAATCACTTTTTGAACATGCTGTAATTCATTTCGATCCTCAAAAAACGCATCTATTTTCGGTGTCGCCACAGGATCATCGCGGAGCGTATCACCAAGAGATTCAACAAATTGGATTGGATAAAAAAGAGGATCAGCTGTATTTAAAAGCATTTTACTCATTAAATTTGAGGATATTTTTTTTCGGTTCCCAATGGAAAACCGCTCATGCACTATTCGAATATTACATGGAAAATTTTCTAATACTTGGACAATGTTAAATGTCCGTTCTTCAGGAATCCGTTTAACAAAAAGTGGTTGATCTAATCTGTTTGCAACAAAAGCCCCGCTATGGGTAATTAAGATGTTATCGATTTTCAATGCTTTGGCAAGCTTCTTAGCTGATTGAAAATGTCTATTTGTCACAAGTGTTACATACACATCTTTTTTCTGAACAAATTCAATGGCTTCCTTCGTAGAGCTTTGAAGACGACCATTTGAGCGCAGTAATGTTCCATCAATATTTAACGCAAGCAAACGATAAATCACGATTGGTCCCCCTTCTCTTGATGTCAAGTCCTAATATGAGAATATGTCCTATATGTATGAATTAGAACTTCAAACCATTCATAGAAGAGGAACCTCATACCTCACTCAAGAAATGGTAGTGTGCCGTTTTTTATGAAGCTTTATCTTCGGCCATTCGTTGCCTAATACGCCTGTTCCAAGTAAAACACCGAATAAAATAAATATAAACCCCGCGAGCTGCAGCAAAGATATTTGTTCACCTAAAAAGAAATAAGAACCAACTAAAGAGAAAAACGGAGTTAAATTAATAAATATCGCTGTCTCCCCAGGTCCGAGATGATGAATCGCCTTGTTATAAAAACTATGGCCTAAAGCTGTCGCGATAACAGCTGATCCTAGAAAAATAATCCATACGATACTAGTTCCTGATTGGAGTGTCGATAAACCTTTTGGTTCTAACAGCAAACTCGTCATAAACAAACAGACGGAACCAATCACTAACATCCACCCTGTCATGAAGCGAGAGTGAAGGGTTCTCGTTCCTTTTTTAATAAAAATAAAGCTGATCGCTTGAGAAATGACAGAAAAAAAGATATAAAGATCACCTATTGAAATACTTGACAGGCGGCCATTTCCATTTAAAACAATAAAAGCAACTCCAAAAAATCCTAGCAAAATACCAAGAAACTTCGAAATGGTTAAATGGTCTCCTAAAAGCAGCACAGAAAATACAGTCGTCATTAACGGTACTAATCCTAAAATGAGGCCAGCATTTGAAGCTTGTGTATTCGCTAATCCAACTGCTAAAAAAAAGTGGTGTCCAAGAACACCAGTTAACGAAGCAATGACAATATACACCCATTCCATTTTTGTCACGTTTCGATATTCTTTTCCGATCCATACGATGATCATAACAGTAAGACCTGCTGTTAATATACGAAATGCCGTAATCGTTATTGGAGCAAAATATTCAACAATGACTTTAATGGCAATAACATTAAATCCCCAAATCATCATAAGCAACAGCATGGAAACATATAATATCGGCTTTGACATCACTTCATCACATTCTTTCTCTTTTTATTAACTAATTTTAGCAAAAGGCTGTTTTCGTAAACTTTGTTGCTTTTCGACTGCTTGACAGTCGAAAAGCTATCGTATAGTAAAGCAACAATCTTTTAGAAAAGAGCCTAGCAAAAAGGTGTTTTTTGTCAGTTCATATATATCGGAAAGAAAAATAGGCGTTTTTTACGCCTATTTCCGTTTTAAGACAAAGTCTTTTTAAAAATAATATACATTTTTACTGCAAGCTTCCGTACAGTTCTTCCAACGGTTTCATTATAATTTTATTTAAATCGTTAATTACCATGCTCATACGCTGTTCGGCTTCCATTAGCTTTGCAATTTTTTCATGTTGTTGTACAAGCTGCACAGACTTTTGCGCTTGTTCAACCTCTTCTTGAGTGATTTCTTCTCCATTCATTTGCTTTTGCTGAAGCCTCAACTGAATCTGGCGAAAGTTTTCAAACATTCTTTTTGCTGATTCATCCGCTTCAACATCATCGTATAATTTCTTTAAGTTTTTAAAATCATCACTATTTCGCAACGCTTTTTCTAAGTCATACGCTACATCAAATAAATTAACAGTCAAAATATAACCTCCTTAAAATGAAAAAACCGTTCTATAATCCGTACCTTTCAACTATAACAAACATAAGAGCAACATTCAATGAACGAAGATTAAGGATCTTATAAAACAATATACGCTTTCGTATTAAAAAAATAACTTTTTACATTATTAAAACAATCATCGCTTGAACAAATCCGATTAGTCCACCTAAAAGCGCTCCTAAATATGTGATCATTTTGAATTCACGTCTGGAAATGGATAATACCATTTCTTCTAATCGTTCAACAGAAAAAGATTCCACTTGCTCTGTTACAATTTGGTCAATATTCATCACCTGCATGACAGAGCTTATTTTCTGTCTAATGAACTGATTGATCATTTCAACTATTTTAGGTACCACTTTTTCAATAATAGTTGTTTTAAATGGTGATAATAGATCCGAAATTTTACGGTTAAACCATTGTTCGATTTGCATTTCCTGTACAACACGTTTGCTGATCGAAGCACTAATCTCCACTTTATTCCAATTCTTTGTTATATCTTGAACAGGACGGTTACATAATTGATCCCATTCTTTTTCCATAATGTTGATTAACAATTGTACCGTACCATGATGCTCAAAAAATTTCGTTATTTCTGGTTGAATTTTATCTTCAATATTCGTATTACCAAGAAACATTTGGATCATATTACCGAGCATTCCCCGACGCATTAAGAAATCATTAATCATCGTTTTGAGACGTTTTTTTCCTTCATCAGATTCAAAATAAGCTGCACCTTTTTCCGAAATAAACTTGGCCACATTCGGGATAAAGCCTCTAACCTTTTCATCCCATTCCTCATTTAACAATTCCTTTAACGTCTTATCGGAGGTAAATAATTGTGTTAATTTTTCTTTTATCATTTTTTCTATTTGTTCAGTCGTTTTTCTATCAGCTTTTTCAATTCCGAATTTTTTAAGAAACTCTTCAACCGTCTCTTCCCGATTGAACAAGCTCGTTAATTCTTTATTTAGCAATGACACCATTTTCGACTGAAACGTCGGGTTTTCAAATCGCTTTTTTATACCTTCAGGCGTTAATAAATGGTCAACAACCATTTTTCCGAGTTGAACAGCTAATTCTTGTCTACGCTTCGGAATGAGTCCTGGCGTAAATGGCATTCGCTTACCAAAAATATATATAGGTTTATAAGGGCGAAACAGCATTTTAATGGCTAATGAATTCGTGACACCACCGATAATAGCTCCGATGATCATCATCATACAAATGATTATGAATGCTTTCATACACATCTTCCTTACTATGAAATCACATAATATTTCTTACGACATAAAATACCGTAGCAGCATTTGCCTAATACCTAATTATAGTGCTTGACACCCTTCTTTTGCAAATGAGGTATTATTATGAAAATAATGAAAATCATACTAACACCACATAGCTTTTTACCAATGAATCTTATTGAGATTAGTGATTTCTTACAAAGGAAGTGCCATCTTTCATTACGTCCACGAGCTAAATTTTTTTGTGGACAAAATCATATCGTTGGCAATATGACATTTTTCCGTGATGAAAAGCCGATCATTCGTGCTAGTGTATATTTTTTTAAACAGCTTAGCCTTCCGATAAAGCCGCTTTCCCTCCACATTCAATATGACCGAAACCGAAACACCTTTTTCATTGGTCCGATTTTCACCATTTTAACAGATCAAATTTACAAAAAAGAGAAGAATGTCCACTTTGGAACGATCCATTCTTATTGTGAAGAGATGGCCAATTATTGCTTTGAAAAAAGCGCTTTACTATATGTAACCTCACTATCAATGTTTAGTCATCCATCTCCTAAAGGATATATTTATGAAGACGGTATTTGGAAAAAAGAAATTCTCCCTTTTCCAAATGTAATACACAACCGAATCCATTCAAGGCGTTTAGAACAATCGGATGAATACGAAAACTTTTTAGAAATCCTATCTATGTACGATACACCGATTTTTAATTTTCGCTTTTTAAATAAGTGGAAAATTCATGAAATCTTTCAAAAAAATGAGCATCTACATCCTTATATACCAAAGACGGAGCTACTTCATTCCAAAAATGTTTTAAAAACCTACTTAACGGATTTTCAACATCTTTTTGTAAAACCTATTCATGGAAGTCAAGGACGTAACATTATTTACATTAAACAACAAGATGATGCCTATAACGTTCAATATACTACAGAAAACAATGACCAATCCCTTAAAAAATATGAAAGCTTTCAAGAACTCTTTGCAGGGCTCTATCCACTTTTAAAAAAACAGCCCTTTATTGTGCAGGAAGCGATACCTATCCAAACTTTTGAAGGGCGTCCACTTGATTTTCGCATTTTATGTCATAAAACAGAAGCTCAAAAATGGAAAGTAACCTCCATTGTTGCACGAGTATCTTCTAAAGACCACTTTGTTTCAAATATTGCAAAAGGAGGTGAGCTTTTTAGCATACATGAAATTTTACCGAAATTATTTGACCCTTCCACTCGATTCCATATACGTAAGTTTCTTCATGAAATATCACTTGAAGTAGCGAAAACGATATCACAACATTCCAAAGGAGATTACGGAGAACTGGGGATAGATATGGCGATATCAAAAGAAGGAAAACCATGGATACTAGAAGTGAACACAAAGCCTTCCAAGAACATGGATACAAAAGAAAATGACACGATTAGACCTTCTGCTAAAGCAACCATTCATTACTGTTTTTATTTAAGTGGTTATGAAAGTACAACATCGTAAATATAATGAAATTTAGCATAGCCTTTATAATGCGTACATTAGGTGATAAAGTGAACAATTTCTTCACATTGGGATTTTTAGTACAAAACTATGACCATGAACCGATTTATTTAACGAATATCGCTGATCGTGCCAAACTTTATGGCATAAAATGTGTCATGTTTAAACCTGAAGATGTCCAGTTTGAATCTCTTGTAGCAAAAGGAAAAACCTTTAATCCTTTCAGAAAAGCTTGGGAATCAGACTATTTTCCTCTTCCACCCTTCATTTATGATCGTTGCTTTTACAGAAATGGTATTGACTTTGAAAAGACAAAAAAATTGGTTAAGCAGTTAAAAAAATATGGCCATATCCTCTTTTTGAACTACGGACTTCCGGATAAATGGTCGTTGTATTGTGTACTAAAAAATACGAACATAAAGCCATTTCTACCTGATACTTATCTAGTGAGAAATAGTGAGGAAGTCGCAGCTTATGTCAAACAAAATAAATGTTGTATTTTAAAGCCTGTTACAGGGGCAGGCGGGACAGGAATTGTTGCTGTTTTTTATTATAAAGAACAATTTTTACTAAAATACATCATACAAAACAAACAAAAGGTCCGAATATTTTTTCAACATAATAATATGAAGCAATTTATGAATCATTTGCTAAAAAAGAATGCTTACTTACTTCAACCGCTATTGCCACTACGTAATAAAAAAAACGAACCGTTTGATATTCGAATTTTTATCCAAAAAAATTTTATAGGAAACTGGGTTATACAAGGAATAGGTGTGCGAGTTGGAGAAAAAAATACTTTTGTTTCCAATTTAGCAAAAGGTGCGAAAGTATTGTCATTTAACAAATGGCTGAAGAAAAAACATTTAACTTTACAAGACAAAATAGTAAAAGATATGAAGCAAATGATCAATACCCTTTTACCGATTTTAGATGAACATTATTCTCCACTATTTGAGATTGGATTAGATATTGGCTTTGACCCAAAAAAAGAAAAGCTTTGGATTTTAGATATTAATTCAAAACCAGGAAGAAAAATAGTGTTACAAACAAATCCAAGTCTTGAAACGCAGCTTTATGATGCCCCACTATTGTATGCTCAATATTTATTCAATCTAAAGCTTCGTAAGGATGGGACAATATGATTTACGAAATCCATATAATCCAAAAGCTTCAAAATAGCGTTATCCTTCCTAAGCAATTTCATTCAAATGCCATTCAAACCATTCAATATGGGAGTAGTAAAGAAAAATGTCTTTGTTTTTTTCATGAAAAAGAAACCACAACAATCTATCTTTCACAAGACCTAGCCATAAAAATGCATATACAAAATGGATTTAAAGTCAAAGCATTCATTCATCAGCAGCAATTAATTTTAGGACCGTTAGTTGGAATATTTACTGCAGGTTTTGTGAAATCTCTTTTACGTCCTATCGGGAATAGGTCAATATTTTTTTCAAAATTAATTGAAAGCGGGAAATCATTAGGCGCCATTGTTTTTGTATTTGGCTCTCACCAAATCAATTGGGAGAATAAAACGATTACGGGTTATACGTTCAATGAACAAGGCTGGCTAAAAGCTCTATTCCCGTTTCCAAATGTTATCTATAACAGACTTCCGAATCGGAAAATCGAGAATCTTCATTTGATTCAACATATCAAAAATCGCTTTATAAAAGAAAATCACATTCCTCTTTTTAACCCAGGATTTTTTAATAAATGGGATGTTTTTGAAATTTTATCAAAAGATAAAAAAACGAAGGATTACCTGCCAGAAAGCATTTATTCTCCTAATAAGAAAGAAATCATGACATTGCTAAATAAACATCAAAGTGTATTTTTAAAGCCTGCCAATGGGAGCTTAGGATTAGGTGTTTATAAGTTAATCTATTTAAAAGATGAAAATGCCTTATATTGTCGATATATAGACGATAAAAATAAAAAACGCTTAATAAAATACCCATCACTGGAAACATTTTTCAACTATACCTTTAAACATCGTTCTTTAGAACATTATATCGCCCAACAAGGAATAAAGTTAATTCAATGTAACGGCAATCCCATTGATTTTAGGGTTCATGTAAACAAAAATCAATCGGGAAAATGGATTGTTACCGCAATGGCTGCTAAAGTGGCCGGAAAAGGAAGCATTACGACTCATATCAAAAATGGTGGAATCATTCGAACAATCAGTGAAATTGAAAAAGATATGAACAAGTCTACACAACTGAAAAAAATGATAAAAAAAACTGTTCTGACAATTAGTGAAGTGCTTGATGCGAAAATGAATGGATCGATCGGTGAAATTGGTTTTGATCTTGGGATGGATAGATCAGGTAAAATATGGATATTCGAAGCCAATTCAAAACCAGGCCGTTCCATTTTTGATCATCACGCCTTACAAAAAGAAGATCGATTAACGAGAGAATACATTTTTGAATACGCTGAATATTTAATGAAAAAAGCCCTCTTCTTCTTAAAGGAGCTTCATTATGAAAAAGTATAACTTGCTTGTAGGAATTTTAGCCGCTTCAAGTCCAACCAATCAGCTTTTTATAGGAAATGTGTATTTATTTAAACAGATACAATTGCAATTACTCAAACGGAATGGTTTTAGCTTTGTATTTACACCACAAGATGTACACAAAAAGGAAATTAATGGCGTTTATTACGACCCTATAAAAAATCGCTGGCTAAAAACGTTGTTTCCCCTTCCACATATCATTTATAACCGTTATCCATTTCGAGAAGACGAACATAAAATACAACGATTGCTAAAAAAGATGGAATCCTTTCAAATTCCTTATTTTAATCGTTCTTTTTTTAACAAATGGACCATTTACAAACAATTATCCACGAATCGTACATTAAAGCCTTTTATTCCAATCTCTTCATTCATTGAAACAGAAAAAGATGTTTTTTCATTTTTAAACAAATTCCATCGTGCTTATTTAAAGCCTGTATCAAGCAGCCAAGGTAAAGGCATTTTGAAAATAACGCAAAATTCTTCACAAACCTATAATCTATATACAAAAAATCGATCCTTCGAAAACGTATTAAAAGAAGAATTATGGAATAAAATGCAGTTACTGATGATCAATACACCATATTTCATTCAGGAAGAAATACAATCAGATGACGTGAACGGAATGAAATATGATTTACGAATTCTTGTCCATCTCAACCAAACAACATACGAGCCAACGGGGATTGGTGTTCGAGCTATAGAAAAGAACTATATTACGACACATGTTCCAAATGGAGGACAAATTCTCCCTTTTCAATTAGTAGAATCTCGTATTCAGCGTGATCAAGTTGACCTAATATGTAACGAAATTGGTCATACATTAACATATCATCATGGAGTCATAGGGGAATTTTCACTGGATGTTGCAGTTAGTAAAAACGGGAAATTATACGTGTTTGAAGTAAATTCAAAACCCATGAAATTTGATGAAAAAAAGATTTTTCAAAAAGGTTTAGCCCGATTAACGAATTTATTTTATCAATTAGGCTATCATGAAAAAGTTCAATCATGAATCGGTAACAGGAATTTTTCGGATTTACCACGTATATAGTTTGTAGGAAAAGTGAAGGGGCGATGAAGCATGATTACACATTTCCAATATAAGCCATTAGTGAAACAAACGACATTACCAGGTTGGCGCATTTCATTCTTTTTTAATGGTATCCATTACAATGCCATTTATCATTCAAACGGAGAAATCGAATGGGGACACGTTTTACCACCAAAAGAACAAGAAAGCAAAATAAAGGAACAGATTCACGAACTCATGCTGTTTCATATATACGAATAATTTGGTGCATCTTGTTATGAAATATTTTTAATCTTTTTTCACAAACTAATGTCATCCTAATAAAAGGAGGATGCGTCATGGACAAAAAGAAGAATGAAACAAATGATTGTCTTTATGAAGGACGTGATCAAGCGTATTTAGACATTGATCGTATGATTAATGAAGGTCTTTCTGGCGGATCTGTTCATTATCGTTATGAAATGACCAATATTGAAGAAGCACGTGATTTAGAAAAAGAAGAACCACCTTATGAATGTGAATCATGAAATAAATAACGGATGGTCTAGTGATATATCGACACTAGGCCATTTTTCGTTATAATATTTAAAACACATGGATATTTGAAATGCCATAAAGGGGTATTCACATGTTAGAAAAACTAGCATTACTTTATAAAAATGACTTAACAACGAATGACCAAGAACAATCAAACGATTATCTTTGGCTTCAAACAGAAAATGGACAAATATTTGGCATCCATCGTTCTCGATTAACAGAGAAGGAAGAACAACTATTACAGACCCTTTTTGAACCATTGAAACGAGATGAGGACGATTATTACGGAAAATGGTATCAATATATTTATAAAAATAAGCTCCTTCCAGAATCAATTTCAAATGTACGATTTTATTATTTTTACTCAAACAGAGCTATTGAAGAAAGAGAAATCTTTTCAGAAATTGTTTCAGGAGTTATCTCCAAGCCTTCTATCGTTTGGTTAAGTAGCCAACACGGGTGGATCGTAGATGAAAGCCCTTCCAGTACAGTTCAAATAGATGACCTTGTTCAATTGGTTGAGTCTGTAACATCTGATTTTTATATCCAATTAAAAATGTTCATTGGACAATTACATCAAGTAAATCAATCAATAAAAAATAAAATTCAGCAAGAAATAAAGTACATACAAAAATTTCAAGAAACGTTATCTTTAAAAAATAAAGTTTTTACTTTTTCTGATGTGTTAGCATTTCATTTTGTAACTTGTGACAAGCCCTTTTCAAATGAATTTTTATCCGATTTTCTGATCTCAGCGTTTCGGGATCACGAACTTATTCAAACTATTAAACAGTATATCGAATGTAACTTAAACGTTACACAGACAGCAAAAAAAATGTTTATGCATCGGAATAGTGTTCAATATCGAATTGATAAATTTATTGAGTTAACAGGAATTGATATTAGGCAATTTAAAGAAGCGTTCACCGTTTATTTGTTAATATTATTTGATGAATTTCAATCATAATTTGTAATATTTGCACAAATAAGATTCTCACAATTCGTGCAACATGTCCGTTTTCGAAAGCCAACAAAAACGTTTACACTTTAACTACAAATCGATTACGGACAAGGAGGAAATCGAAATGGCTGAACTTCGCTTAGAGCATATTTATAAATTTTATGACAACAATGTAACAGCAGTGAAAGACTTTAACCTTCATATTAAAGATAAGGAGTTTATTGTCTTTGTTGGTCCTTCAGGTTGTGGTAAATCAACAACACTTCGTATGATTGCTGGACTTGAAGAAATTTCAAAAGGGGATTTGTACATTGATGGAAAACGCATGAATGATGTAGCTCCAAAAGATCGAGACATTGCAATGGTTTTCCAAAACTATGCTCTTTATCCTCATATGAATGTTTATGACAATATGGCTTTTGGTTTAAAGCTTCGTAAATTCCCAAAGGACGAAATTGATCGCCGTGTAAAAGAAGCAGCTCGTATCTTAGGCCTCGAGCAATACTTAGATCGTAAACCAAAAGCATTATCAGGTGGACAACGTCAACGTGTTGCATTAGGGCGTGCAATCGTTCGTGATGCAAAAGTATTCTTAATGGACGAACCATTATCAAACCTTGATGCCAAATTACGTGTACAAATGCGTGCCGAAATCTCCAAACTTCACCAACGCCTCCAAACAACAACCATTTACGTAACACACGACCAAACAGAAGCGATGACAATGGCTACTCGATTAGTTGTCATGAAAGACGGTGTCATTCAACAAGTAGGTGCTCCAAAAGATGTTTATGAAAAGCCTGAAAATGTCTTCGTTGGTGGATTTATCGGTTCACCTGCTATGAATTTCTTTAAAGGAAAAATTTCTGACGGCAAATTCCATATTGGTCCAACATCACTTGAAATTCCAGAAGGAAAAATGAAATATTTACGTGAACAAGGCTATACAAATAAAGAAGTCATTTTAGGAATTCGTCCTGAAGATATTCATGATGAACTCGTATTTATTGAATCATCAAAAGGCTCAACAGTGAAAGCAAACATTGAAGTTGCTGAATTAATGGGATCTGAAATTATGCTTTACTCTCAAATTGAAGGACAAGAATTTGTTGCACGTGTAGATTCACGTTCTGATATTAGACGTGGAGATGAAGTACAACTTGCATTTGATATGAATAAAGCACACTTCTTCGATCAAGAAACAGAAGTACGTATTCGTCCAAAAAGTGAGGAGAGGGTAGCGCAAATCGTCTAATTCCTAAACATCTCCCATGTGTCTGATCTCACACGATTTCACAATCTTTTTCTGTGAGGTTTGACACTTGGGATCTTTGAAGCTGCTTCTTATCGTTTATTCCTTGACTATATAATACTGTTCATAACCACAATTTGAACAATAAATGAAGTGAACACATTGATGCTTTTCTAATGATTGTGGAAGGCCATCAAATAGCTTCATGATATCAATATCCATATAGGCACTATAATCATCAAAATAATCTGTTGCCTTTCCATTGTCTTTTATCACATTTTGACATTCAGGGCATACCATTTTCAATTCTTTCAATCCATTACATAGTGGACAAATTGACATTTTCATTCCCCTTCAACATTTTTCTTCCTTTTTATCATGTCTTTTATTTTCCCTTTTGATTACGTAAATGAATCTGCATAATTTACCATTTTCCTTTTCGCATATGTTTTTCAAATCCGTTTCATAATACAAATAAACATAAAAAATTTTAAACATTGGGTTACGCCGAGAAGGCAATGAATCCATCACGATTCATGTGCTGGTGCAACTCCAGCTAGCCCAACCATTAAAATTCCAATTAAAAGGAGTTGAAAGATTATGCCACAACAACAACAAAATCGTAGCAACAACACAAACCAACTTCTTGTTCCAGGTGCTCAACAAGCAATCGATCAAATGAAGTATGAAATTGCAAATGAATTTGGTGTAAATCTTGGACCTGAAACAACATCTCGTGCAAACGGTTCTGTTGGAGGAGAAATTACAAAACGCTTAGTTGCTATGGCTCAGCAACAAATGGGCGGTTACCAACAACAATAACAATTTCATACAGATGGCTTCGGAGACACGTTCATCGTGTCTCCTTTTAAATGCATTAAAAAGGTGAGGCAGCTTTTGTCCTCACCTTCTTCTTTGTCTTATTGCGGTTGACTTAACTGCGATTTAATTTGTTGGATTTCATTTGGATTTGCTGGAGATGCAGGTTGATAATAACCCTTTTGGATTGCATATTGATAGATCGTTCTCTGCCTTACTTCATCAGCATTACGAAGTTGAATTAATGTTTGACGAAGCTGTTCATTATCGGCATGTGCGATGTAATTAGAATATTCTGTTAAGCTTGCATTTATAGCCTCCAAATAATCATTAACCATATCTTTTTCATTGAATTGAATCATGCTACCTTCCTCCTAGTTGTTAGTGTAAAAATCCCATTAATTTTTGTTGACTTGCTCGTGCTTGTTGTGCATCACGCTGGAAAATTTGTTTTAATTGAGGATCTTGGCAAGCTTGGGCATATGCATCTAATTTATTTGCTACAGTCCCATGATCGCCAATTAAATGTCGCAAATTTTCAAGTTCTAGATGTGTTAGTTGTCCTTGCGACTGCATCGGATTTGGGTTCATTTGATTTTGTTGATTCATTTGGTTTGGCATCTTTTTTACCTCCTTTATTTGGTACAATAACTAATATCTCTTAATGAACAAAATTTATTCGGAACAAAAATACATATTATTTTCCATTTATATCCATATAATATGAGTACAATATAAAATTATAGTTAATGCGGGCATTTGTCATGACCTTTAAATTAATATTTTGCATTTTGTATATACAAGATTGTTTGAGCAATTCCGATGAAGTATTCTGATTCACGTATAATATGCTTTATAACAACTATAGCAGTTGGATTATTTTTAATAGGCTCACTTTTTTCCAATAATCCGTTCAAAAAATCGATAAACTGTTTACTTTGTTGTAAACATACTGCTACAAGCTGCATTAAATCTCGATAAAGAGCTTGAGAAAACACTCCATTTGAACGAATGACTGTTTCGATAAATTGGACAACCTGTTGATACGTTTGCAAAAGAACTTTTTCCCATTCTTTTAGTTGATTAACATATGTTGATTCTAGCCCTTTTACGAGCTCCCGTATGACAACCGTATGTTCTTCTTCTTGTTGTTTCCAAAACTCACATTCATCTAATACTCTTAAAGGCATTTGGGTTCCGTAGTAAAACTGCACATTTATCAATCCTCTCGTTCGTTTTCTCAATTGAAAATGTATTGACCTCCCTGTTTAAAAAGAACAAATGAATGAAAAAACCGAGCATCCTCTGCCCGGTTTTATTTGTAATTGTCATTTTCTTCTATGTTTTTATCTTTTTATGCTTTTTTTAAAAAATTTAAAATAAGGCTAAAATAAATGACTCTTATGTTGTGAATGTAATTATTTCGCAAATGACCCTATAGGACAAAAAGGGACAATATTATAAAAAGTTCCTTTCTTCAGCAACCATTCATCACCATATCTAAAAAATCCTTGAGATTGTGTGAACGACTTGATTGGAATTCGTTAAGCTTTTCTTGATATTGTTTGAGAACCATTTCATTATTTAAAAATTTTAATAATTCATTTTCAACATCAATCATATTCCAATTTGTCAGTGGTACAACGATCCCTTCCTTTTTTAATTTTTGGAAGTTTATCTCTTCTTGCCCAGGTAAGGTGTCAAAAACAAAAATAGGAACTCGTTTTTCTATACACTCCGATATCGTTACCCCACCAGGTTTTGTAATAACTGCTGAAACAGAGGTATAAAGATCATTCATAGCGGACTTTTCACGAATAAATGGAAGTGGTGTGATATAAGGATTGTGTAGATTATGTATATATTTATATAACGCTTGATTACGGCCGCATAAAACAAAATATTTTATTCTTCCTTTTGGTTTTAGATGTTGAATGAATTTTTTTATATTTCCAACACCTAGTGTCCCCCCCATTATGAGCACTCTATGATAAAAAGAAGGAGAAGAAACACTTTTATGAAAATACGTACGATGAATCGGAATGCCTGTTACATATATTTTTTCTTCTTGAACACCTAAAGAAATAAGATCCTTTTTTACCTCCATACAAGGAGCTAAATGAAAATCGATCTTGTGAATCCCCCAAATCTCATTGACAAAATAATCTGTATAGACGTTAACAATTTTCATTGAAGGATATTGATGTTTCATTTTGTTTAACATGTAAGATGGTAAAGCATGAGTGCAAAAAACAATGTGGGGGGCGTGATGTTCAATGATATCTTTCATCGCTTGAAGATAAAACATTTCATATAATTTATAGTTCTTGCGGTTTTCTGTTTTTCGACAAGCCATTCGTCGATAAACAAAGCTATAGCTTTTGGGAAAAGACTGAATCCATTTTAAATAAATAAATGTAGAAATCGATTCTAAAACATTCGAACGATAGGAAAAAATATCTATTTTTTTTGTCTGGCAAGGAAAATCTTGAAGCTCATTTATAATAGTATCTGCCACATGATGATGACCTGTTGGGATATGAAGAAATGGCATTAATAACACACGTTTCATTATCGCCCCTCCATCTTTTTGTCCGTATTGTCAAAAGTTTTTTAATAAAAACCTGCTTAACCCTTGATATTAGTACATTTGTGGGCAAAAAGCGTTCTCCCCCCCTCAGAAGAGGAATTCTGACTGCATTTTCCCACCGAGGCTTTACATTGAGTGACGAGTATGATAGGCTATAAAGCCTTACGCAACAAGGATTAGCTGCGTCTTTGCGTAAAGAATCATGCTCGTGGAGGCTCAATGTCAAGCCTTCAATATTCGAAGAGTTTTCATATTTCTTTTGACACTACCTTTTTGTCAATCTAAACATAGTTTTTAGTATACTTGCCAATATATTTAGGGTAATTTTTGGATAGAGGGAATTTTATCTCCAACACTTTTCTGTTCTTAAATCAACAAAAAGAGTAGGTGAAATTACCTACTCTCAGTTTGTAAACAAAGTTTATATAAAACGAGTTTTCAGACTGAATGAAAACACATGTCTCGAGGTACGAGCTCGATGAGGAGCGGAGTTACCAAATACGGTAATGAAGTGCGATGCGGGCGACGTAACAAAGAATGCAAGCGTTTGTCAACAGTCTGAGAGCAGGTGAATTTACCTACTCTTGTATCAACTGCAAAAACCTCTTTGTTCGTTCTTCTCTTGGTTGTTCAAAAATATCTTTTGGTGCGCCTCTTTCAACAATGACACCTTGATCCATGAATATCACTTCATCAGCCACTTCATTTGCAAAGCGCATTTCGTGGGTAACCACAACCATTGTCATACCTTCTTTTGCTAAATCTTTCATAACCTTTAGCACTTCACCAACTAGCTCAGGATCTAAGGCGGAAGTAGGCTCATCAAATAACATCACTTTTGGCTCCATCGCCAATGCTCTTGCAATACCTACTCGTTGTTGTTGACCTCCAGAAAGCTGGAAAGGATAATAATCCTTTTTATCAAGAAGTCCGACCTTTTCAAGAAGCTGTTCTGCCTTTTCGATTGCTCGTTCTTTTGACTCTTTTTTCACAATAATCGGACCTTCTGTAATGTTTTCTAATGCGGTTTTATGAGGGAATAAGTTATAGTATTGAAACACCATACCGGACTTACGTCTAAATTGAGCAATTTCTTTTTTCGTAACTGGTTTTGAAAAATCAATGTCCTGATCGTCTAACCGAATTGTTCCACTTGTCGGCTTTTCTAGTACGTTTAAACAGCGCAAAAGAGTTGTTTTACCAGATCCAGAAGGTCCGATAACAACAACAACTTTTCCTTTTTCAATGTGTAAATCGATCCCCTTTAAAACCTCCAAATGATCAAATCGTTTGTATAAATTTTGGATTGTAATCATGATAAAACTCCTTTAACATTATCCAGTAAATCTTCACCTTTTTTCGGCGAAGTCACTCGACTAAAAAAGGTATTATGTGATGGAAACCTTACTTTGCAACATACCGGTCCAATCTGCCTTCAATGTTTTGTTGGACAATGGATAATAGGAAACAAATAATCCAATACAATAAAGCTGCCTCAGAATAAAGAAGCAAAAATTCATACGTTGTTGAAGCGATTTCTTGTGCTTTTCGAAACATCTCTGTTACTAAAATTAAAGATGCTAGAGAAGTATCTTTCACGAGACTGATAAAGGTATTGGATAAAGGTGGTATCGAAACGCGTGCAGCTTGTGGGAGAATGATTCGTTTTAACGTTTGAGAGTACGTCATCCCTAATGTATATCCTGCTTCCCATTGTGCTTTTGGAATGGATAAAATCGCTGCACGAATAATTTCGGATGCATAAGCTCCTACATTTAAAGAAAAACCAATGATAGCTGATGGGAACGGATTAATGGTAATTCCAATTGTTGGCAACCCATAAAAGATAATAAAGAGCTGAACGAGTAATGGGGTACCACGAATTACAGAAACATAAAATCTTGCTATCCATTGTAATGGTTTAATCGTTGAGATTCTGGCTAGTGCTGTGAAGACCGCTAAAACAAGTCCAAGTGTAAAAGTGATTAATGTTAAGGGCAAAGTATAATACAAAGCTCCCTTCAGCATAGGGAGAAGTGAGCTTTGTGCTATTTCTATTAAACGCTCCAATCGCTCAGGGTCGATTATAATATTATTCAGATACATCTTCACCAAACCATTTCTCTGAAAGTTTTGCTAATGTGCCGTCTTGTTTCATTTCTTCCAGCACTTCATTAACCGCTTCGACAAGCTCTTCATTTCCTTTTCTAAACATAAATGCACTTTCAGCTGCATCGTCACTTTCTGCGACTATTTTAATAGGCGCATCTGGTTTTTGTTTCATGTAGTCTAAAACAGATAATTTATCATTAATGGTCGCATCGACACGATTTGATGTAATTAATTCAATGGCTTGGTTAAATCCTTCAACGCCTACAAGTTCTGCTCCATTAGCTTTAGCTAATTCACCATAGTTACTTGTTAAAGATTGTGCCGCTTTTTTACCATTTAAGTCTTCAAATGATTGAATGTCATTGTTATCTTTCTGAACAACTACTACTGCTGTTGAAACAGTGTATGGGATCGAGAAATCATATTTTTCAACACGTTCTGGCTTAATACCCACTTGGTTCGCAATCATATCAAAGCGCTTAGAATTTAAACCAGCAAACATTGCATCCCATTGCGTTTCTTTAAACTCTACTTCGAGTCCTAATCGTTTTGCTACTTCTTTTGCCACTTCAACATCATAACCCGTTAATTCTCCATTTTCATCATGGAATGTAAATGGTGGGTATGTGCCTTCCGTTCCAACTCGAATGCCCCCTTCTTCCTTAATTTTGTCATATAAATTTTCCCCTTCAGCTGTTTCTAGCTTTTCTTCTTGGCTATTTTCATTTGCTGTACCACATGCAGCTAAACTAAAAATTATACTAGTAATAACAAATATTGTTAAAAATATTTTTTTCATATTTAAACCCCCAGTATTCTTATTGGATATATACACCTATGAATCATATAAAATAAACGTACTATTGTCAATTTATTATTTGTGTTAATTATTTCTTCCTATGCAAAAATTATTTTGTAATGTAGATGGGCAAATTCCCTACATATATTTACATCCAAACAAAAAAGGAGACAGGAACCCAACTCCTTGGTTAGAATAGATGTGCTACCAACTACCTACAAGGAGGTTCATGTCTCATGAATTGATTAGCACCTCATCAAGGAATCCACAAGTTTTTCACAACGTTTGGTCATTTCTCTTGTTTCCTATCATATTTATGTCCTTTATTAGTCCTATGAAGGACCTTTCTTATGCTTTCTATCTTATTTTTGTCCTTCATTAATCCAATGAAGGACACTTCTTATGCTTTCTATCTTATTTTTGTCCTTCATTAATCCAATGAAGGACACTTCTTATGCTTTCTATCTTATTTTTGTCCTTCAAAAGCCTCATGACGGACATTCATCATCTACATTTGCTTCTTTTTGGACTTCATCTCCCCCCTGAAGCTTGATGGATACCGTGTTCGCGAACGTCAAGTAATGAAACGGTATTGGATTATTGTACAACTTGCTTATGTGTACAGTATGTTCGAATCCAACGGCAATTTTTCGGATGTGCTCGATCTCCTGCGTAAGAGAAAAGGACATAGCCTCGTGGAGTTCATTTACCATGCGGCGAAACAAAATATTCCCATTGATTCTGTGAAAAAACAGCTCCACGTGACATAAGGGGTAAACTGTTTGTTTTTTATGGTAATTATTGTAATCGGAATTGCTCAACTACAGTTTTGTATTAAATAATCAAAAATAATTTAACTTTTGTGATAAAAATTTTACTTTATTTTCTGCTGATCCTCCTGAAATCATTTTCTTTTCCAGGACAAAAGCGCAGGGCGTTCGCTAAAGCAGCGTACAAACTAAGACCTTTCAGTAGGAGATAAAGGAAACGCAGGCGATCGTTGAGTCGATGTTGACTTATCGTACAGATGAAATGGGAAGTTAGCTAGCCGCTAACGCCCGGAGCTAGACAAAAAACCAACGATGAACAAGGTTGTCCACAAGTTGTAAATTTGTAATTTCCTATAATTTCCTAAACAATAAAAAAACCTTAGAGATACCTCAAAAGGTACTCTAAGGTTCTATTATTCTACGACAACCGCCGTGCCGTAAGCGATGATTTCAGAAGCATTTTGCATGACGGCTGATGTTTCTAACCTTATGCAAATGATCGCATTGGCTCCTTTTTGTTTGGCATCTTCAACCATTCGACCAATTGCTTTTTGCCTCGCTTCTTCCATCATTTCTGTATATTCTTTTAATTCGCCACCAACAATCGTTTTTAATCCTGCCATAATATCTTTACCAATGTGCTTCGATTGTACTGTACTGCCGCGAACAAAACCTTTCAATTCTTTTATTTCTTTTCCAGGAACAAAATCAGTAGTTACGATAATCATTTTCTTCATCCTCCTTTTTTTCCTTTATTCTTTCTCTAATTAGAAATATCATGAGGAAAACAAACAAAAGAAAAGAAATCATAAAAAAGACTATACCTTTTAATACATGGATAAATACAAATATATATCCGATTAGCTGTGTCAAAATCACTGCGACTAATAGAATATTTTTCATACGTTCGCCTTCTCTCATTGCTTCTTTCTTTCAAATGATTTTACGAAATGACTCGTGTTTAAGTTTCAACTTTTTGACAAAATGTTAACTTTTTCACCAAATTGTTTTGACATAAAAGGATTTTATGATTTAATTTAGTTAATATTTTAAGTGCTCGTCCGATATTTAATATGTGTGGTCATTTTTAAATAAAGGGGAATGGATTATGGCTTTTCAATTATTTATAAAGAAAAAAACATCTACCAATCATTCATTTTTCTCTAAGGAAATAGATGAGAGCAAAATTATTTTACAAGTGAATAATGAAAAGTATCATAAACAATTAAAATTAATTGGATTTACGAAACAAGATCTTCGAAATACTTACTTGCTTCAGCCATTTATTAAAGAAAAAATCGATGATATTACAACCTTCTTTTATCAAGTAATCGCAGAAAATGAACAGTTAATGGAGATGATTAATACATATAGCTCAATCGAAAGACAAAAAAAATTGTTAACAACTCATATATTAAAAATGTTTAATGGTGCGTTGACAGATGATGATATTCAACGAATGTATCAAATTGCTCATCGCCATGTCCAAATTGGCCTTGATGAAAAATGGTATATAGCTGCTTTTCAAAATTTATTAGATGTCATCTTATCAATTGTTTCAGAGCACTTTCAATCCATAGACGAATTCTTAGCTGCTGCAAAATCTATTACGAAATTAATTAATTTTGAACAGCAAATTGTTTTAGAAGCATACAAATATGAATATGAAAAAATTAGAAAAGAAATGGAAAAGGAAAAAGAATTCTTTTTAAATCACATTCAAGAAACGTCCAAACAATTAGCATCCTTAACAGAAGAATCAAAAAACTTCCTAGAAGAAATTAATGCCCAAACGAAGGAACTGGCTGAAATTGCTATTGGACGTTATGAATTAGCAGCATCTGCCGAAATGGAAGCTTATAATGGAAAAAAAGAATTACAACACCAATCTGAACTTATTAACCTTATTAATAAACGAACAGACGACATTGCAAATAAAATGAACTCATTAGAACAAACCTCAGCTAAAATTAATCATGTCGTATCCATCGTTACGTCAATTGCAGAACAAACAAACCTTTTAGCACTAAATGCTGCCATCGAATCAGCCCGAGCTGGTGAATATGGAAAAGGATTTGCTGTTGTCGCTAGTGAAGTTCGTAAACTAGCAGAAGAGACAAAAAACTCTGTGCTTGGTGTTTCTAATTTAATTAATGAAATTCATAACCAAATTGATAGTATTTCCGCTTCAATTACAGATGTAACGAAACTAACAGGAGAAGGCTCAAAGAAAATGGGGGAAATGATCCAATTTTTTGATAGCGTTTTAAAATTAATTGACAATAATAAAGAACAAAGTGAGAAAACAAAAACTGAATTAGAAATTTTTGTAAAAGCCATTGATGATGTGACGAAAAACGTTGGCCACATTTCCGATACGTCAGAACAATTAAAAGAAATGGCAAAAAATATTTAGTTTATAAGAGGGGGACAAATGTCTTCCCTCTCTTTTTATGAAATTAAACGAAATGTGAATCACGTTCTGAATTATGTCTGTTCACGGTTATAATAGGCAAATTGAGCTACCTGCTATCAACCACAAAATTCCATCATTCTTTTCTTGACACGATGTCAATATTCTTCTATATTAAAACTACACATTCACTTTCATACGAAAAAGCATAAAAGTATAAAAGTGGGAAAGCGGTAAAAATAAAGGAGATGCCAGCATGAATTCAACATGGAAATTTTCTCACGCACTTTTGATGATGTTTTTCATCTTATTCATGATTTTTTATAGTCTATTTATTTTAAAAACAGAACCTCATCTACCATTATTTGTTTCTATTATCTTATTAGCACTTCTCTCTAGATGGAAAGGGATGAACTGGAGGGAATTAGAAGAAGGAATTATTAAAGGGATTCAAAACGGGGGCCAGCCGATCATTATTTTATCACTCATCGGCATGTTAATCGGGGCATGGATGATCAGCGGAACAATTCCTACCATTACTGTATGGACGTTAACTTTTTTTCAGCCAGAATCATTTTTTATTGCCGCCATTATTTGTTGTATGATTATTTCTACATTGATTGGTAGTACTTTTACAACAGTTAGTACGATCGGTGTTGCTTTAATGGGAGTTGCTCAGATGGCGAATATCCCGTTAGAAATTGCTGCAGCAGCCATTATTTGCGGTGCTACATTTGGAGATAAAATGTCTCCTATGTCGGACACGACAAACTTTGCATCAGGGGTTGCCACTGTCAACATTTTTACACATATTCGCCACATGCTTTATACGACATTGCCTAGTCTTTTCATTACAGTTATTTTTTTTATGTTCATATCTTTAAAATTAGATGTTCAACCCGAAACAACAGCAAACCTTTTAACTCTTAAAGATTCAATCAGCCATTTGATAAATATTCATTTTCTTACAATCCTATCACCGATCCTTGTTATCGCTCTCGCATTGATGAAAAAACCGGTTATACCGTCTTTAATTGCTGGGATTGTAAGTGCGGGATTTATTGCCTACTTTATTCAAGGAATCTCTGTTGCTCAATTTTTACAAGTATTACAGAACGGTCCATCCATCTCTTCTGGATTGGATGAAGTCGATCGCATGATCAACCGCGGCGGTCTGCAATCGATGATGTGGTCCATTTCCCTTATCATGATTGCCTTCGCTTTTGGAGGATTACTTGAGAAAACCGGAATTATCCATGCTCTATTAGAAGGATTAAAAAAGCAGCTTAAAACAAAAGGACAAGTAATCTTATCAACTGTCTTATCATCAATCGGAGTTAATCTCGTAACAGGGGAACAATATTTATCTATTTTAATACCAGGACAATCCTTTAAAGAAATGTATCGAAAATACGAAATCCCTCTTCCTTATTTATCAAGAGCGGTTGAGGATGCAGGGACACTCATTAACCCTTTAATTCCTTGGGGTGTAAGTGGTGCATTTTTAGCGGCAACACTAGGCGTCGATGTGATTGATTATCTCCCTTATGCAGTCTTTTTATATGTATCTCCTATCTTCTCCATTCTCTTTGGATTTCGTTTATCCAATAAAGCAAAAGAGCATTCATTAAAAATGAAAAAAGTATCTTAAAAGGGTCTGCCCCACAAAAAATATAGTGGGGACAGACCCTAATCCCTATTATTTTTTTACACTTTTTACAAGTTCTCGCGCTGCTTCGAATGGTGACTCACTAGATGCAATCGCACTTATCACAGAAACGCCGTCAGCTCCAGCATGAATGACTTCTTTTGCATTTTCAGGCGTGATTCCTCCAATTGCCACAATCGGGGTTTGAATACCGCTTTCACGAAGAGAGCGAATAATCGAAGGTCCTTGTGCCTCTTTTGCATCGTCTTTCGAAGAGGTCGGAAAAATAGGACCGACACCGATATAATCAGCTCCAGCGGCAATGGCCTCACGCGCTTCTTTCAAATTATGAGCAGAAACGCCAAGAATTTTATGGCCAATTTTCCTACGAACGATATCCGCTTTCTCATCTTCTTGACCGATATGAACCCCATCAGCATCCAGTTCCATCGCTAACTGCACATCATCATTTACAATAAATGGAATGTTATGTTCTCGGCAAATCGATTGTAGCTTTGTCGCAAAATGACGCTTTTTCTCACCTGTGTATGCATTTTTTCCCTTTTCTCGAAATTGGAATAAAGTAATTCCCCCATCAATCGCTTCTGTTAAGACAGTTAATGGATCTTTTTTACAATTTTGGCTCCCCAAAATAAAATAAACACTCAGCCATTTTCTCATCATTTCTCTTGATATACGTTCCATGAATGACCACCTATTAGGAAAGTTGAGTTTGTTGATAAGCCCAGTGATTTGTCGGACCATGGCCATGACCAATGCCTAACTCATGCTCAATCGCAGCCTGGATAAATGCTTTAGCCGTTTGAACCGCATCCTTAACACGTTTTCCTTTGGCAAGCTCTGCCGTTATGGCCGCTGCAAAAGTACAGCCGGTTCCGTGTGTATGCTTCGTTTCGATTCTTTTGTTAGTAAAAAAAGAATATTCTTGACCATCGAACAACAAGTCGACTGCTTCATCACCGTCATCATCATGTCCACCTTTAATGACTACATGTTTGACACCAAGTTCATACAATCGCTGTGCGGCTTTTTGGCGGTCATCCATTGTTTGAATGAACATGCCCGTTAACGCTTCCGCCTCAGGAATATTTGGAGTAATGACCATAGCTAATGGCAGTAAATATTTTTTCAAAGCATTTACCGCTTCTTCTTGTAAAAGAGGTTCACCGCCTTTTGCAATCATCACGGGGTCGACAACAAGACGACTCCAACGAAAATGCTTCACTTGATTAGCAACAGCTTCGATTATTTCTGCACTAAACAGCATTCCAGTTTTTACAGCATCTGTTCCTAAATCCGTTCCAATGGATTCAATCTGTTTTTCAACCGCTTCAACAGACAAAGGATATACCCCTTGTACGCCAACCGTATTTTGTGCGGTCACTGCTGTTAACGCAGACATTCCAAAAACTCCTAAAGCATGAAACGTTTTTAAATCCGCTTGAATACCTGCACCGCCGCCGCTATCAGAGCCGGCAATCGTTAATGCTTTATATATATTTCCCATGAAAATCCTCCTTTTATTACACTTGTTCTACTCGACCAAGCTCACTAATATCCTCTTTCTGTATGTTTGAAAGTGCGTTTAAAAAGGCCATTTGAAAACTGCCAGGTCCATCATGTGCTGTTTTGCTTGCAGCTATTTCCGCCGCCACTCCATAACTGACAAGTGCAGCCGCCGCTGCGTTTAATAAATTAGACTCAACTGCAGCAAATGCACCGATCACGGAGGTTAATAAACAACCTGTTCCCGTTACTTTTGTTAATAGCGGGTGGCCATTATGAATGACATATGTTGTTTGGCCGTCTGTAACAATATCATCCTTTCCAGTAATCACAACGATCGTACCTAATTGCTGTGCAGCTTTTTTGGCTAACATAAGAACATCGCCGTTTCCTTCTCCGGCATCTACACCTTTAATATCCCAATTTTCTCCTATAACATTGGCCACTTCAGCAGCATTTCCTCTTATCATGGAAATGTTTACTTCTTTCACAATTTTTCTCGCCGTTTCTGTTCTATAAAGTGTAGCTCCAGCGCCAACAGGGTCGAAAATCACTGGCACTTTATTTTCATTGGCTGATTTTCCAGCAATCAACATCGCTTCGACTTCCATTTCGTTTAATGTACCGATATTTAAAACAAGTGCCCCTGCGATTTTCGCCATATCCGCTACTTCTTCTTTCGCATACGCCATAACTGGTGAAGCACCTAATGCTAAAAGACCGTTCGCCGTAAAATTGGTCACAACGACATTTGTAATATTATGAACAAGTGGATTCACTTGCCTCACTTTTTCTAACGTACTGATCACATTTAGCACGTTCATGATTTTCTCCCCTTCCATCAAAATAAAAAACACTTTGCGCGTAAGGCAAAGTGTATACTTATGTTCCACTTATCACTTTCCCTACGCTGGCATTACCCAACAGGTTCCTGCGGTCAACGACGGCATAGTCGTACTCTCAGCCTGATTCCACAAGCTCCCGCTTCACTTTTATTTTCACCGTTTTACAAGCCCAGTCTACCCCTTCTTAACAAGGAATGCAAGTGTTTATTTCCCCGTCTTTCTATCGATTGTATAGAAAAAAGTGGAGGATGAAAATGTCACAAATGACATGATGAATATTTTGAATAAAAGGATACATAATAAAAGTGAATTTTGACAAAAGGAGGTCATGTTTATGGCATTAATTCCATATGAACCATTTCGTCAGCTTGATCATTTTCGCAGAGAAATGAATCGAATGTTTACAGAAGGATTCCCACAGCTAATGGATCATTTCGAAAGAGCCACGATCCCAAGAATGGATGTTCATGAAACCGATCAAGAAGTCATCGTTACTTGTGACCTTCCGGGTTTAGAGAAAAAGGAAGATGTGCAAATCGATTTAGATCAAAATGTATTATCTATTAGCGGCACTATTCATCGTAAAAATGAAATAAAAGAGGAACAAATGCATCAAATGGAACGATTTACGGGGCGTTTTCACCGCTCGATCACCTTACCAGCAAATGTTAAAGAAGATGAAGTTCGCGCAACATATAAAAATGGTGTTTTAGAAATTCATATTCCGAAACAATCCGAAAGCACAAAAAGAAAAATCGATGTTCAATTTCATTAAGAGAAGTAACGGAGGGGGAATAAATTTTATGATCCCCCATTTTTATTGTTGCAATTTCTTCTATACACCTTTATTATTATAATAGAAACAAAAATCAATATATTGTGTCTATCAATAATACAAAATACTATATATTGATATAAACCAATAAACAAAGGTGCTATCAATAGCTTAAAAGGGAATCTGGTGAAAATCCAGAACTGTCCCCGCAACTGTAAGTGCTACGAAAAGAAGCTACCCACTGTATGTCATTTTTGCATATGGGAAGGGTTCAAAGTAGGATAAAGCACAAGTCAGGAGACCGGCCTTTGTTTACCGTTTCTGAATCTTCGGGAGTTGAGAAGATGAAACGATGGTTTAAAAGGGAGAATCATGGTTGATTGAATAGAAATACCTCCTTTTATATCATCGTTTGATCCACTCAAGACCTGAAAGAGTGGATTTTTTTATACATTAAAGGAGGACGAAGCAATGGAGCTAACGAAAACGATACACTTACAAGATGTATACAAACAAGGCCAAATGGATTTAGAAAAATTAAAATATTATTTGTTGGATATCGGAGGGGCGTATCCGAAGCTTTCAATGCAGCCATATATGGAGAGAGTGTTATCATTTGTAGAACATCAACCATTCGATCAAATTTCGAAGCTATCAAATGTTTTAATATTAGAGGCTCTTTCCTATATATCGGAAACAGAGCCTGACTGGACTTATTTTGCAGCGAGAATTTACCTTGATCAATTATATATGGAAGCCCAACGAAACAGAGGCTATCACGAAAAAACATATGGAGATTTTTATCAATTAATTACCTGTTTAACAGAAAAAGGAATTTACCATTCCAATTTATTACAAGCGTATTCCCAGGATGAAATTCAAGAGCTAGGTGCTTATATTGTTCCTTCACGAGATTATTTATTTACGTACATCGGTTTAAAAACACTTTCTGATCGCTATTTAGCCCGAGATTACGAAAAAAGAACATTTGAACTACCACAAGAACGTTTTATGGTTATAGCGATGACGCTCATGATGAAAGAAAACGAAAAGCATCGTTTATCTCTTGTGAAAGAAGCCTACTGGGCTTTAAGCAATCTATACATGACAGTTGCAACACCGACTCTAGCTAATGCTGGGAAATCATATGGACAACTTTCAAGCTGTTTTATCGATACAGTTGATGATAGTTTACAAGCAATTTTTGATAGCAATACAGACATCGCCAATTTATCTAAAAATGGTGGAGGAATCGGTGTCTATTTAGGAAAAATACGCAGTCGCGGCAGTGATATTCGTGGATTTAAAGGGGTTTCATCTGGTATCATTCCATGGATGAAACAGCTTAATAACACAGCCGTCAGTGTTGACCAATTAGGGCAACGAAAAGGAGCCATTTCTGTTTACCTAGACGTATGGCATAAAGATATTTTCTCCTTTTTAGATGCCAAGTTAAATAATGGCGATGAACGACTAAGAACACACGACTTATTTACAGGTGTTTGTATTCCAGATTTATTCATGGAACAAGTAGAGGCCCGAGGTGATTGGTATTTATTTGATCCTCATGAAGTCAGGCAAGTGATGGGATATAACTTAGAAGACTTTTATGATGAAGAATACGGAAACGGCAGCTTTCGTGAAAAGTATTGGGAATGCGTCCATCATCCAGCTTTATCAAAAGAAAAAGTTCCAGCCATTGAAATCATGAAACGGATTATGATTAGTCAGCTTGAAGCAGGGACACCGTTTATGTTTTACCGAGATGAAGTAAACCGGCAAAATGCCAATAAACATGTTGGCATGATTTATTGTAGCAACTTATGTACAGAGATTGCCCAAAATCAAAGTGCCACAACCGTTGAACAACAATATACAGAAGACGGAAAAATCATCATCGTCAAAAAGCCAGGGGATTTTGTTGTATGTAACTTATCGTCTATAAATTTAGCACGTGCTGTTCAAGATGATGTGTTAAAACGGTTAATCAAAATTCAAGTTCGCATGCTTGATAACGTCATTGATTTAAACAACATTCCTGTTCTCCAAGCGAAAATAACCAATGAAAAGTATAGAGCCATTGGCCTAGGAACCTTTGGTATGCATCATTTATTTGCCTTAAAGAAAATTAAATGGGAAAGTGAAGAAGCCGTTCAGTTTGTTGATCAGTTATATGAAAAAATTGCCTTTTACACAATCGAAACGAGTATGGAATTAGCGAAAGAAAAAGGGGCGTACCCATTATTTAAAGGCTCGGAATGGGAAACGGGCCGCTATTTTAAAAGACGTGGCTACAATAATCAAGAATGGACAACTTTAAAAGAACAAGTGCAAAAAAATGGTATACGCAACGGCTATTTAATGGCAGTAGCTCCAAATGCTTCAACATCGATTATCGCTGGGAGCACGGCGAGCATTGATCCGATCTTTCAAAAAGTGTATGCAGAAGAAAAGAAAGACTATAAAATTCTGGTCACAGCTCCAAATTTAAATCCTGAAACGACATGGTTTTACAAATCAGCCTATATGATTGATCAAACTTGGAGTATTAAACAAAATGCTGTTAGACAAAAACATATTGACCAATCGATCTCGTTTAACTTTTACGTTTTAAATACGATTAAAGCAAAAGACTTATTGAACTTGCATGTAACGGCATGGAAGTCTCGCCTGAAGACGACGTATTACGTTCGATCAACATCAAGTAATATCGAAGAATGTGACTCTTGTGCAAGCTAGGAGGGATGATGATGGGAGCAAATGTATTAACGAAACGCGTCTTGATGGACCCAGAAGCACCTAACCGTTCAACTGCGATTGTAAATGGAAAAAGTTCAAACGTATTAAATTGGGACGATGTCGCTTATCCTTGGGCCTACCCAAAATATAAACGAATGCTCGCCAACTTTTGGACACCGTTTGAAATTAACATGTCTCAAGATATTAAACAGTTTCCACAATTAACGGAACATGAACAAAACGCCTTTTTGAAGATTATTGGTTTACTAGCGTTATTAGATAGTATCCAAACAGATTATGCAGGAAAGGTTGCCGATTATATTACCGATTCTAGCATTAATGCGCTAATGATTATATTAGCTCAGCAAGAAGTCATTCATAACCATTCCTACTCGTATGTTCTTTCAAGTATCGTTCCAAAAAACATACAAGATGAAGTGTTCGAGTATTGGCGCAACGAACCTGTACTAAGAAAAAGGAATGAATTTGTGACAAATGGCTATATAGCATTTGCCGAACAACCGAATGTTGAAAACTTATTAAAATCCATTGTCTTTGATGTAATTTTAGAAGGGTTGTTCTTCTATTCAGGCTTTGCCTTCTTTTATAACTTAGCACGCAATCAAAAAATGGTCGCCACCAGCACGATGATCAATTATATTAATCGCGATGAACAGCTACATGTTGATTTATTTGTCAAAATTTTTAAAGAAGTTCTAAAACAATATCCAGAATATGATACACCTGAGTTAGAGCGGTTTGTCATCGAAACGTTTAAACAAGCAGCAGAGCTGGAAATTGAGTGGGCACGTCTTATTATTGGACATAACATCGAAGGACTTTACTTACAAGACGTAGAAAGCTATATTAAATTTTATGCAAACGTTCGTTCGAATCAACTTGGTTTTCCGCGCCCTTTTGAAGGATACCGCACAAATCCTTTAAAATGGATGAAGGCATATGAAGAAGTCGACCTCGGTAAATCTGATTTCTTTGAACAAAAATCTAGACAGTATACAAAAGTTAATCATATTGATAATGGCTTTGATGAACTGTAAACAAATGTCCCCATTGGAAATGGGGACTTAACCATGAAAAAACCAAACCAACACGGTTGTTCGTAGGATAGGTTTGAACAAGATACATCTTTATTTAGAAAGGATGTTTTCGTAAACTTTGTTGCTTTTCGACTGTCTATGTACCGAACAAAGCACGTGGTCGGACAAACCGCATTTGTTCGACTATCAACTTTTGTTCGGTTCACGTCACGCTTTAGCGTGACATAGCAAGCGTGTCGCTTGGACAGTCTATAGTAAAGCAAAAATCTTTGCGAAAAGAGCCTTTTTAAAAAAGGTAAACTATTTCGAAAGCGGTTTCAATTCGTTTATCTACCTGAATTTTAGTGCATTATGAAGTTTTGGAAATAGCATGATCCATTTTCTCTGGAAGTTCAAACCCATTGTCATGTTCATTTTGAAAATGATGTGGTTCGATTAACAAGGAAACGAATACCCCTCCGACTAATGCCCAAAACGGTGAACTAATATTAAAAAAACTAATACCCGACATACCAATGATCAAGGCGAAAAACGCCCCAACTTGAAATTTAGAATCAGAAAAAGCACTTTGCAGTGAGTTCACTAAAACACTAATCATGGCCAGACCAGCAACGGTACCCACTAATACAGAAGGTAAAGCCGTTACAAAAGGTACGACAATACCGGCCAGTAATCCAAATAAACTGAATAAGATACCGTTTACCACAACAGATGCATAACGCCCTTCCTTATTTCTTCCCGCTTCCTCTGAAGCACAAATGGCCGTCATCGGACCAGCAATATTTGCATTATGTCCTCCAAAGAACGAAGTGACCATTCCACCAATACCGCTTAATATTGTCATAACATTGACAGGTGGTTTGTATCCTTGAGCCATTAATACACCTGTTGCTTGGGCATTTTCTGCTCCGATGACTAAAAAAGCAAGCGGAAGAGAAACAGATACTATTGCCTCAAGACTGAATGTAGGCATTAAAATTTGTGGAAGAATAAAACTACTTTGCTGCTCTTGAAATTGAAATTCGTTCATGATTGCTACTAAAATAACAGAAACAAAGAATGACGTTAAAATTGGCGGTATGACTTTAATAAATCGTACTGATAACAAGTATACGAAAACTGCTGCCCCTGCGATTAACGGGGCTTTTTCAATTGATGTAATCATTCCGGTTCCAAAACGGATCATGGCTCCGACAATCATCCCCATTACGATCGGAACAGGTATCCAGTTCATAATCTTTCCAATTGTTTTGGTAATCCCTAATATAAAGACAATAACACCTGCCACAAAATAAGCACCCGCCATTTCATTTAAAGAAAACTGTGATAATGCTCCTGCAACAAGCACTGCACCTGGAATGGAGTAAGCTCCTGCAATCGGCTGGCGATATTTCAATGCCAAATAAATCCCCAACAATCCACCGAAGAAATAAACGGCAAAGAGCCATGAGATCATCTGCTCATGTGTCAAACCACCGTCAGCTGCTCCACCAATAATAATTAAAGCTGGACCAGTACAGCCAAAAATAGCTGCAAGTGTACCGGCGCTCACTGTATTAATATTTAATTGTTTCATAAATCCTTTTCGTTCGGTATTCATAATGTTCCTCCTTTTGTTACGAATTTTCTGAAAATAACTGTTTTTTTATATGCTCCCTCAACCATCGCTGGGGAGGGAGCATATAGTTGTTATATTAAATGATTATTTTCCTGTGAAATTTGGTTTTCTTTTTTCAACGAATGCCTCAACGCCTTCTTTGAAGTCCTCTGTAGTACGAAGCAATCCATAGGCTTTTCCTTCTATTTCAATTCCTGCACTAAGCGGCGTTTCATCTGCTGCATTGAGCACTTGCTTACATACTTTTAATGCAAGAGGCGAGAAGTTTACTAGTTCTTCAACGAGTGAATCGACAGCTTTTTCTAGGTCTTCCTTTGCGACAACTTTTGTGATCAGGCCCCATTGATACGCTTCATCAGCTGGAATTCTTCTTGCACGCATAATCATGTCTTTTGCACGGGTTAATCCTACTGCTTTGGCCACTCTTTGCGTTCCACCACTTCCAGGAATCATACCAAGATTCATCTCAGGTAGGGCTAATAGTGTGTCGTCTGCAGCAATTCGAAAATCGCATGCCATGGCCATTTCAAGACCAACTCCAAATGTATAGCCTTGAAGCTGAGCTATGACAGGCTTTGGAGAACGTTCTGGTGCTGCAACGTTTACAGCAAGATGCGATAATTCTTCTTGGTGTACATCCATAAATTCAGGGATATTACCTCCTGCACTAAATGCCTTGTCCCCTTCACCTTTAATAATAATGACGCGAACCTCATCGTCTTTATTTAACTCATCAAAAATTTCCGAAAATTGTGAGCGAGCTAGCATACTAATATAATTCATTTTTTCTGGACGGTCGAATACAATCGTGGCCGTCTTTTTTTCCGGATTTTTTTCCACTCGAATGTGATCATATTGTTTTACTGCTTCCATGTTTTTGTTCCCCTTTCTTTTTGAAAAAATTAAACGATTTTTTCACTTTCATTTATATATAGTTCAAATTCTCCCGTTTTGAGTTTACGACGGAGAATTTTCCCAACAGGGCTTTTCGGTACTTCTTGAATAAATACGTATTTTCTAGGACGTTTAAAGTTTGAAAGCTTCGTGTTATTTTTACAATAATCGTCGAGTTCCTGTATGGTAAGTGACGGATCTTTTGGTACGACATAAGCGGAAACAATTTGCCCCCAACGATCATCCTCTTCACCAATTACAGCAACTTCATGTACTTTCGGATGCTTTGCTAAAACATCTTCTACTTCAAGAGGATGTATATTTTCTCCACCGGAAATAATCATATCATCGACACGTCCGACGACATATAAATCGCCATCCTCATCTAATTTGCCAAGGTCTCCAGTAAAATACCATCCATCCCGAATGGCTTTTTTTGTTGCATCCGGTCTATTCCAGTAGCCTTTAAAGCTTTCTGGTGATTCAATATTGGCAATAATTTCTCCCAGTTCTCCTTTTTCCACCACATCCTCTGGAGTTGCATGGCCATCAGGATCTGCCTTAACAATGCGGATATTTTGATGAAAGCCTGGCTTACCAGCACATCCTGGCTTTTCCATCACATTTGGATTGATCGTAAATGTATAAATTTCAGTGCTGCCATAATGGTTCACAAACACTTCAGGCTTTAACATTTCAATACATTTTTCCGTTAAAGCTGTTGTCATGGAAGCGCCCGCATAACCGATTTTTTTCAACTTAGACAAATCGTAATTAGGAAATTCAGCGTGATTTAACATATCGTGATATAACGTAGGTACTAAGTAAAGGCATGTAATTTCTTCACGTTCTATTAATTCCAACGCTTCCTTTGCATCAAAATCAGGTAGAACAACATATTTACCATTTAAAAACATAATAGATAGAAGGGAGCGCATTCCCATCGTATGATAAAGCGGCATTGTCCCTAATGTACTTTCCCCGTCTTGATATTGATTTTGGATAATATGGGCTAGCGCTGCGCTATATTCATTTTTGTGCGTTCGCGGAACTCCTTTTGGTTTTCCTGTTGTTCCGGACGTATAAAGCATGAGGGCGACATCGTTATCATCTATAGTAGGTTTTTCCAAGCTGCCAGGACTTCTTTCAACAAGTTCATTATAGTAGATATCAGCACCTTCCACTTCGCCAAGACCAATCAGTATTGGCTTTTGCTGAAGATTTGCTTTCAAAACGGATTCCTGGCTTACGCTTTCGTATATGACAGCAGCAGCCTCTGCATCATTGACACAATACTCAACTTCTTTCACCGAAAGGCGAAAATTAATTGGAGTGTAAACGGCTCCAATTTTTTGCAGAGCCCAATAAATCACTGTGTTTTCAAGACGATTTTTTAAAAGGATCATAACGCGGTCATGCTGTTTAATGCCGATTTTTTGAAGGGAGGCAGCAACTTTTTCCACTTCGTTATGAAATTGCCGGTACGTATACCTTCTGTCTCCTTCTACGACAGCAAGACGATTCGGATAACGATCAACAGCAAATTCAAAAAGAGTTACAAGGTTCATATCATCATCCCCTTTCTACCTGAGCTTTATTACTATTTTCTTCAACCGTTTTTTGAATCGCTTCGATAATTCCACCATAACCCGTGCACCGGCATAAATGTCCTGAAAGCATTTCTTTAATTTCCTGAACAGAAGGATTCGGGTTGTTTTGCAAATAGTCAGTTGCTGACATTAAGATACCAGGTGTACAGAATCCACACTGAAGACCGTGGCATTCAATGAAGTTTTTTTGTAATGCAGTTAATTGACCGTCTTCTCCCAAACCTTCTACTGTTGTGATCTCCTGTCCATCCACTTGAACAGCAAATATGAGGCAGCTCCGAACAGCTGAACCATTTAAATGGATCGTGCAAGCACCGCACACACCGTGTTCACAGCCTACATGTGTGCCAGTGAGACCACACGTTTCTCGTAAAAAATCACTTAACAGCATTCTCGACTCAACTTGTTCTTTATATTTTTTTCCGTTGATGGTCACTTCGATTTCATGAACACTCATTAGTTTCACCTCTTGCTCGTTCGTAGGCTGATTTAACTGTACGCACTGCCAATTTTTTCGCAAGATGTCTTCTATATTCAGCAGTTGCGTGTATGTCTGACTCCGGATCTACCATTTCATCCACGATATCCTCGACTTTTTTGAGAAGGGAGTCAGATAAAACCTCTCCTGTCATCGATTCGTTTACCTCTTCTAATAGCAATGGCGTAGCCTCAACACCACCTAATACAAGCCGAACATTTGAAATGCGTTCTAAATGATCAATGGTTAATTGACAAGCAGAGGCAACGAGTGCAAAATCACCGTGGCGGCGAGAAATTTCATAAAATGAATATCCATTTCTTCCTTTTTCGATAGGAATGTGTATTTCCGTCAGCATCTCATTTGGCATAATGTCTGTGGTTAAATAAGTTATAAAGAAATCCTCGACGTTTACTTCTCGCACTTCATCTTTAGAAGCAATATGAAGGGTCCCTCCGAGCGCCATTAATGAAAGTGGAATTTCAGCTGTTGGGTCAGCGTGAACAAGACTTCCTCCAAATGTTCCCCGATTTCTCGTTTGAACGTGCCCAATAAAGGGAACCGCTTCGCTTAAAAGACCTAAATGCTTCTGAACTACATCTGATCTCTCAACTTCCGCCTGCCGTGTCAACGCACCAATTTTCACTTTGTCGCTATCCATCTCAATAAAATGCAAATCATGAAGGCGATTAATGTCAATTAAACATTCTGGCGATGATAGCCTCATGTTCATTATTGGTACAAGACTTTGACCACCGGCAATGATTTTCCCGTCAAATCCGGCTTCTTCTAAAAGCGTTAAAGCTTCATCAACTGCTTTCGGGGAATAATAATCGAATTTTACCGGTTTCATATACTCCCCTCCTTTCTACTACTCTACTTAAATTGATTGTTCACTTTTCGCTAACTCTTTATTAAACTTTTTAAAGAAGTCCTGAATGATTAACTTCGCTACACCGTTTAGCATTCTTTGTCCAACCATTGCCACTTTACCGCCAACTTCCGCATCATACGTATAGTTCAATTCCGTCTTGTTATCGTCAATTGGAATAAGATCAACAACACCTGTTGCTTCAACACTTCCTGGTCCACCTTCCCCTTTTACAACGAGCTTGTAATGGTTCGGTTTTTGAACATCAGCGATTTCAATGGTTGATTCATATTTCCCTTTAACAGCAGCAATTCCAATAGATAATTCCGCTTCATATTTGTTTTCATCGACAGGCTCTAATTTTTTACAGCCCATAATGCAATTTTTTAATGCCAGTGGGTCAAGCAGCACTCCCCATGCCTTTTCAATTCCTGCATTTAATGTTACGCTCCCTTTTCCGTTCATGATGATACCTCCTGTTTTTTAGACTGATTCAACATGTTCCATACTTTATTTGGCGTTATAGGTAATGAATCAATCGTCACACCATATGGCTTCAACGCATCATTTACTGCATTTGCAATGACAACTGGTGCACTCATTGTATTTCCTTCCCCAAGACCTTTAGCGCCTAATGGTGTAATTGGTGATGGCGTCTCAATATGTTTAATCGTTACATTTGGTACTTCAGGTGCTGTTGGACATAAATAATCCATAAATGATCCAGTTAAAAACTGACCTTTTTCATCGTAGACGAGTTCTTCATACATGGCACCGCCAAGCCCATGGACAAGACCTCCCAGTATTTGTCCATCTACAATAAGCGGATTTAACAGTTTTCCAGCATCGTGGACCGTGAAATAATCTATAATGTGGATGTCTCCTGTCTCTGGATCAATTTCTACTGTCACTAAATCAGCAACAAATCCATAAGTAACCGATGAATTAATAAGGTCCTGGTCATCCGGTGGTTCAGCTTGGACAGTATAATAGGCTGTTTCATAAATTCCAGGCTCCATCCCTTCTGGCAAAGAAAGCGGATTCCAATGGGCTGATCCAACAACCCTTTTTATAGAAATAGATTTAGATGGATCGGTTTTGGAAACGATCTTACCGTTTTCAATCGTTAAATCTTCTTCCTTCACTTTTAAAAAATGTGCGGCAATTTTTATGAGTTTATTTTTTACCTTATGAGCTGCGTAGTACACAGCGCTTGATCCGAGTGACGCAAACCGGCTCGAATAGCTTCCGGAAGCAATAGACCAGGCACTTGTAGCTGTATCAAGCTCAGCTACGACATTAATTTTGTCATGTGGAATTCCGAGAATTTCTGATACAATTTGGCTTGCGACCGTTTCATGCCCTTGTCCAGATGGTGTAGTACTTATGCGAACATTCACATTTCCCATCGGATCCATCGAAATCGTCGCCGCTTCTGAACAACCTGATTTCGGAAGCCCTGCTCTTCTTTCCTCAGGGGTTAGTGCGATCGTAATGTAACCCATATTTGAACCAGATGGTTCAACGATCACAGCAAGACCAACACCTAGAAGCTTTCCTTTCCTGCGTGCTTCAGCTTGTTTTTTTCGGAATTCATCATATTTTCCGACTTTTAACAGCAGGTCAAACGCTTTTTCATAGTCTCCGCTATCATACACTCCACCAGATGCCGTTTTGTATGGAAATTGTTCTTTTTTAATTAAATTTCGTTTAATCACTTCAGTTGGCTCTAATTTTAATTCATCCGCAATCATTTGCATGATCCGTTCAAGAGGGAAATACGTTTCTTGCCCCCCATATCCACGTATAAGCCCTGTCGGCAATTTATTCGTCATGACGGCATACGCATCAATCATTAAGTTTGGAATATCATAGGCACCTGTTGTATTAGCATGGTTCCGGTACAAACATGCCGGCTCTGGTGCCCGAATATATGCACCTACGTTATCCATCATTTTCATTTTTAATCCTAGTATTTTCCCATCATCTTTTACAGCCGCTTCTATATATGTGACGCGATCCGTACAGCTTGAACTAGCTGCCAAATGCTCCTGCCGGTCCTCGATCCATTTCACAGGACAGCCCACGAGACGACTCACAACGGAACAAAGAACGATGTATGGGAATATCCCAGCTTTGATTCCGTAGCTGCCACCAATATCCTTTGGTATGATAATTCTCAACCGGTTACTTGGGATTTTTAATGCCCCAGCCATAATCGAATGAAGCACAAACGGTCCGTGAAAGTTTGCGTGAACCGTATAACTATTAGAGCTATCCTCGTATTGTGCAATAATGCCGTATGTTTCAACTGGCGTCGCAGAATATTTCGGAAATTGAAAACGATGCTTTATGATTTTGTCAGCTTTCTCAAAAGCCTTCTCTACATCTCCATAGTGAAATGTTCGATGATTAGCAATATTTGAACCAACATTTTCATGTAAAATAGGTGCTCCATCTTCTATTGCACGTTCAATGTCTACAATTGGTTCAAGATTTTCATATTTCACCTTAATTTTTTCTAACGCATCCTCCGCAATATAACGGTTTTTGGCCACGACAACTGCTACTGGTTCACCTACATAACGAACTTTATCAATAGCAATTGGATAGTAATGAACAGGAGCACTGACCCCAACACTAAAAGGATTTAGTAGAGGCTCTACATCCTTACCTGTTACAACACCTTTTACGCCGGGTATTTCTAAGGCTTCTGCATAATCGATAGATACAATTTTAGCATGTGGATAAGGGCTTCTTAAAATAGCCACATGACCTGTATTAGGTGGAGTACCGATATCATCAATATATTTGCCCTGTCCTGTCAATAACCTAGCATCTTCAACACGTGTCACTCTTTTCCCAATCACTTTACTCATTTAACTTACCTCCTTCCGAAGAAGTTTCTCATAATCTTTTGGTGTATCAATATCATGAGGATATGGTTTTTCGATCGCAGCAAAACAAATGTTATTAGGGAAATTTTTAATAATTGATCTTGCCCCTTCATCTCCCCTCACCTTAAAGAGATGAGAAAACATGGCGTGATCAAAAAGTACCGGATGACCTTTTTTCGTTCGATATTTTGCTTGAACGATGAGGGGATTCCCATTCCTTTCATAGCATTGAATGACAGCATCAATATCATCCGCTGCAATAAGCGGCTGATCACCTAATAGCACAACAACAGCATCAGTCGTTTCAGGTACACTTTTCAACCCTGCTTTTAACGATGTGGACATGCCTTGATTGGCAATATTATTCAAAACTATTCGGTTTACCGCTGCCTTAGAAACTTCCATTTTTAATTCGTCAATTTCAGGATTAATAACAACAACGATACCGCTTAACTGAGATTTTTTACTTTCATCCATGACATGCTGAATAATCGTTTTACCATTAAACGGGAGCAATAGCTTAGGTGTGCCCATCCGCGTTGAAAAACCTGAAGCTAATATCAGTCCCCAAATGTTTTTTCTCACCTTATAACTGGCACCTCCTTTTTAGGAATAAGCCATTGCTGCCAGTTCTGATAATTTTCTTCCAGTTCCTCCTCTGTACACCATCATGATTTCAGCCAAAATACTAAAGGCAATTTCTTCCGGTGTTTTCGCTCCAATATCAAGACCGATAGGACTATGAATTTGCTGTATATCAGGATTAAACTTTAGAATTTGGCTGCTTTCAATCAATTGTGCAGTTCTTTTTCTCGGTCCTAAAAGACCAATGTAGGCCGCATTTGAATGAATGATCGATTCCAATATTTCTTGATCGTGTAAAAAATTGTGTGTCATAATGATGACATATGTGTTTTCATTAAGCGAAACCTCAGGAACAGACCCTTTAGGATAAACATGGATAAAATCAGCATCAGGAAAGTTATTTTCGTTGCAATAAGTAGGACGATGGTCAAGAACGGTCACAATCCATTTCAAGTTTTTTGCCATTTTGACAAGTGGAATGGCATCAGGACCAGCGCCAAAAACCTTTAATTGTGGTGGTGGACTTAAAGATTCATAGTATACGTATAATTCTTTTTCACCACCTAAATAAACCATTTCATTTTTTAAATTGTTCTTCCGATTTTGATAATCTTTAGCAATTTCAGAAACAGTGATGAGTGAGTCGTCATTACTTTGCAAAGGGTCTAGGATCCACATCTTCCCTTGAAGATTTTTATCTTTCGCATTCACGATCGTGACAGCGTGTAATTGCTTTTGGAGGGATTGTAAAAAATATTGATCAATCATTTCTGCCCTTTCAGGCTGCTTTTTTGGTAGATACGGCTGTAAAAAAATGTTCATTTTCCCATTACAGCCAACGCCAAGTCCCCAAACAATATCCTCTTCTCCATAAAAATCATAGTGGATCACTGCCGGCTTTCCCGTTTCGAGCACTTTTACAGCATGTTCCATTATATCTGCTTCCACGCAACCGCCGCTTAAAAGACCCGTTAACTTTCGATCTTCTGATATGAAGCATTTTGCCCCTGTCTTTTGGTAAGTAGATCCTTTTGTAGAAATAATGATTCCAATAACACCTGATATCCCTTCCTTTTTGCAGCGTTCCAATTCCTTTTTTATCGTAATCACGACCTCACCCCCTATTCTTTAAAATGAAACTGTTCCCGATATTCTCTCGGTGTCTTTCCTACCAATTTTTTAAAAGCGGTTGCAAAATAGCTTGCATTTGAAAAACCAGTATTGTTGGCGATAATTTCAATCGGAAGACTAGAAACTCTCAGCATCGTTTTTGCTTTTTGAACTCGGACAAACGATAAATATTCCACAAATGTCATACCAACTTCTTCTTTAAACAATCGGCTGAAATAAGATGGACTCAAATATACTTGATCTGCTACTTCTTTTAGAGTAATAGAATAACCATAATTCATTTGGATAAACTGAATGGCACTTTCGATCGGATTTTTTAAGTCAGAAGAAAAATGACTTTTCCCATTGATCGTTTGATTAATTTCTTTATTGATTCCTTGGGGCAAAATCCGCTCAAATGTTTCAAATAGTTCATTTTTAGAAAGCGGTTTCAACAAATACGCTGAAAAACCTGAGTTGATCGCTTCCTGAACAAACTCGAACATTTTTAACTGAGTTACAACAATGACGGGCAAATCTGGATACAGCTCTAACGCTGTTCTTCCTAATTTAATACCGTCTATATCTGGCAAGGAGATATCCACAATGAGTATAGTCGGTCGATTTTGCTTTAAAAGGATCATACCTCTTTGAGCTGTACTAGCTTCATAAATGGAAAGAAAGCGGAATTTACTATCTTCAATGATTGACTTTAAATCCTTCCTAGCAGATTTATCATTATCAACAATTAATACATCAGCCAATTGCTACCCTCCTTGTTTTTATATAATAGATAAAAATGCATTTTAATAGTTTAGAAAATTTATGATTTCATTTTCATTTTTTTATCTTTCGAATTTTCCGAAAAAAATAACAATCAGCATCTGGATATAAACACCAAATGCCGATTGTTTATCCTCCTATATATGACATTTCAATTTTATTTTTTTTCATCATCCCTTTGTTTTCTGTCCGTTCAACAGAATATTGATCTTTACGATTTTTCCAAATACGATCAATAGCCATTTTGATTTCTTCGCGACTTTTTCCTGAACGAATGAAATCCCGTAAATTAAATCCTTCATGAGCATATAAACAAGTGTATAGTTTTCCATCTGATGAAATACGTGCTCTCGTACAGCTTGAACAAAATGGTTCTGATACTGATGTGATAAATCCGATTTCTGAACCTGTGTCTTGATGGCGGTAACGCTTGGCTACCTCTCCAAAGTAGTTTTCATCAATTGGTTCAATTGAATAAACAGAGCTGATCATCTTAAACATATCTTTTTTTGTCAAGACATCTTTCATATTCCAGCCGTTCGTATTTCCTACATCCATAAATTCAATAAACCTTAATGTAATCCCCTTGTTTTTAAAGTATTCCGTCATCGGCAAAATTTGGTGATCATTTACTCCTTTTTGTACAACCATATTTACTTTAACCGAAAATCCGAGCGATACAGCATAATCAATATTTGCTAAAACCGTCTTCGCTGATACATCTCGTCCATTTAAGCGGCAAAACGTATCGTCATCGATCGCATCAAGGCTGATGTTCAATCTGCGAAGACCTGCTTCATACAATTTTGGGCCATGCTTTTTTAAATACACGCCGTTTGTTGTCAAACCAATATCATGAATACCTTCAATTTTTGAAAGCATGGCAATCAGTTTATAAACATCCTTCCGAAGAAGCGGTTCGCCTCCCGTTAGCTTAATTTTCTTCACGCCAAGCTCAACGAATATTTTCGTGAGTTCCACAATTTCTTCAAACGACAACAATTGATCCTTTGGCAGGAATTGATAATCGTCTCCGAATATCTCTTTTGGCATACAATATGTGCAACGGAAATTACACCGGTCGGTTAAAGAAATACGCAAATCGCGCAAAGGGCGGTGCAACTGATCCAATACTTGGTTCTTTTTCATTTATAACTCATTCCTTTATAAGGATTTCTAATTAGAAACAACTTTTTAAATGTTATCCTACCAAATTATTAAAACGGTTTCAACAATATTGCCTGAGTAGCATAAGGACTCCCCCATTTGTCCGTTTTTCTTTTCTGTTTTTACGGTACAAAAAAAGGGGTCCTTACAATCCATGAAAAACAGTTATCCCATTCTCTGTTATTTTTAGTACCAATAGCTTATTTTTCTTTTTTTTCATCTTCATCACGTTGAATTAACGTTGCTTCATATATTTCTGCATCAGTTTCCTTTATTATTCGTTCTTCAACTCGAATTCTTCCCCTCCCCATCAGCTCCCCTCCTTACAGGTGATCATAATAAAAGGCTCTTTTCTAAAAGATTGCTGCTGAACTATAGCTTTTCGACTGTCATAAGCAAGCGACACGCCACTTATTTTTTGACACTAATGTATTCTTTTATTGTGATCTTCATGCCTGGACACTTCACATTTTAATCATCTAAAAAACATGATGGTGAATAGATGAGCCAATAAAAATACCTAAAAATGCAAATAAAATCCCCAATCCATAACTAGTAAGCAAATATAATATCATCGCCTTTTTTTGTTTTTGAACGAAAAATTTTATATTTTCCATTTTAAATGTGGAAAACGTCGTAAAGGCACCAAAAAAACCAACCCCTATTAATGCAGCCATTTGTCCTTTTATTTCCATTCCGATGATAATTCCGAGCCCAAAAGATCCTAGTATATTAACAAGAAACGTACCATATGGATAAATGGAAGTTACTTTTTGGAACATCCATCGATTCACCGAATACCGAGCTACGGCTCCTAAAAAGCCACCAATTGCAATCCATATTATCATCCTTTTTTCACCACACTTTTTTCTCCTATTTTGTATCCGCTATAAGCTAGTATAAGTCCACCAGCAAAACTAATGACAATATAAATAAAGGCTAAAAATAAATGACCTTCCTTGATTAATTGAACTGTTTCTACACTAAAGGTCGAAAAGGTTGTAAAAGAACCAATAAGTCCAGTACCTATTCCAGATAAAATGTATGGAGGAAGCACTTCCCGCTCTAGAAGTCTAGATGTGAACAAGCCTAATAAAAAGCTTCCAATCAAGTTTGCAGCTAATGTTCCGATCGGAAAAGGAGACATCGCTGACGATAATAGTCTTGAAAGCACATATCGCAAAATAGAACCAATCATTCCCCCTATACCAATTGTTATATAATACATCCATCTTCACCTCGTAAGCATATTTCTATTTTATTGTGTCATTTCGACGAAGGCTGTTTTCGTAAACTTTGTTGCTTTTCGACTGGCCATGAACCGAACAAAGCACGTGGTCGGACAAATTATATTTGTCCGACCGTCGACTTTTGTTCGGTTCGCTTTAGCGTGATATAGCAAGCGTATCGCTTGCCTGACAGTCGAAAAGCTATCGTATAGTAAAGCAACAATCTTTTAGAAAAGAGCCTTGACGAAAGAGAGACATATTCATTTTATCAATCAAAAGAAAAAGGCTCCATCCGAAATGGAGGAGCGATCATTCCTTGCAGTCATTTTACATTATTTATTGTCCTGTTTCAGCAAAATGCTTGATCCGTTCACCAATTTCCCTTTAACACTTGCTTCGTATTCACAACTGGGCTTCTTCTTGCCATAAGCAAGAAGAAAAAAGCAATGATGCTAGCAATAATCAACACGGGGATGTGGATTTGTTCACCGATAAAATATCCGATTAATAGTATACCTAGAACAAGCCATGAAAGATGAAACATTCGGTGATCTTTAATCGCATCTTTCGGCTTTTTAACATGTTCAAGATGGTAAGATAACGGTATATCTTTCAAGCTCTTCTTTTACTCGAAGCAAACGTAATGCATTAAGTGTCACAAGAAGTGTTGCTCCCATATCAGCAAAAATGGCTAGCCACAGTGTTAACCATCCAGGTACAACGAGAAGAAGCGCCAATAATTTAATTCCAATAGAGAAAGCGACGTTTTGTTTAATAACGGCTAACGCTTTTCGGCTTAAGCGAATCATAAATGGGATCTTCTTTAAATCATCTCCCATTAAAGCAATATCAGCTGTTTCTAGTGCTGTATCCGTACCTGATGCGCCCATCGCAATTCCGACTGTTGCTGCTGCTAAAGCAGGAGCATCGTTCACACCATCGCCAATCATGGCCACTTTTTCGTACTTGTTTCGCAGCTTTTTAATATTCTCTACTTTTCCTTCAGGCAACAGTTCTGCTTTCACATGAGGTACACCGATCTGTTTGGCAATAGCATTTGCGGTATTCTCATTATCACCTGTTAACATCCATATTTTCTTGATTCCAAGACGATTCAGCTGTTCAATGACATGTCGGCTATTTTTGCGCGGTTTGTCAGAAATGGCTACAATAAGTAATACTTTCTTCTTATTAGCTAGTAAAACGACTGTGTTTCCATGAGCTTGTTTTTCCATTATGGATTGTTTCCATGTTTTCGGAAGCCTTTCTCCTATTTCTTCCTCGATGAAGTTTGGGCTGCCAACTACGTATGTTTCTCCATTTACCGTTGCCTTCATCCCTTTTCCAGTAATGGAAGTTAAATCTGCAACATCTAAATGAGAGTAAGAAATATTTTGATCTTGAGCATATTGAACAACCGCTTTTGCTAACGGGTGATGGGACTGGTTTTCAATGGCAGCCAAAATCGCAAAACCATCTTCAAAAGCTTCTGATACTGAATCCACATCCGTAACAACTGGTGTCCCATTCGTTAATGTTCCTGTTTTATCAAAAGCAATAGCTTGAAGTTTTCCTGTCTGCTCAAGATGAATCCCTCCTTTAATGAGAACACCATTACGCGCAGCATTCCCAATGGCCGTAACGACGGCAACAGGAGTAGAGATGACAAGAGCACATGGACAACCGACCACTAAAACTGCTAATCCTTGATAAATCCATGTTTTCCAATCAGCATCAAATAGTAATGGTGGAATTGTCGCAACAAGAAGAGCAATCAACATAATAACAGGAGTGTAATATTTGGCAAACTTGTCGATAAACGCTTGTGACGGTGCTCGTTCCCCTTGCGCTTCTTCCACTAAATGAATAATTTTAGCAAGTGTCGTATCTTCAACGGTTTTAGTCACTTTCACTTTTACTAAGCCATCTTCATTTAACGTTCCGGCAAAAACTTCGTCTCCTGCTGTTTTCATGACAGGAATTGATTCACCTGTTATGGCTGATTGGTTCACAAATGATGAACCATTTATGATAACGCCATCCATGGCAATTTTTTCGCCTGGTTTCACAATCAAAATATCATCGACTCGAATATCTTCCACTTTTACAGATTTTTCTTTATTTCCCCGGAAAACAAGCGCTTCTTTTGGAGCAATATCCATTAATGATTTGATGGAATTTCTAGCTCGGTCCATCGAGTATGCCTCCAACGCTTCGCTAATAGCAAATAGCATCACAACGGTAGCCCCTTCTTTCCATTCACCGATAATGGCTGCTCCAATAATTGCAATGGTCATCAATGTTTTCATGTCAAACTGCAAATGAAAGAGGTTTTTGAAGCCTGTTTTAAATAGTCCCCATCCGCCTATTAGGATGGAAATAAGAAAGGAGAAAACGGTTAGCAGCGAATGATCGCCAAACAAAAAAGAACATCCCCATCCTATAAAAAGAAAAATGGCTGATAAGATGGTGACACGGTATCTTTTCCAAAAAGGCTCCTTTTGTTCTTCTAATTTTTCGTTTTCTGGATAAATTTTTAAATTTTCAAATGCACCTGCTTTTTCTAATTCTTGAATAGACGCTTCACCGTATACCGTAATTTTCGAAGCCCCAAAGTTCACTTCTGCATCTTTTACACCTTGTAAATTTTTAACATTCGTTTCGAACGTTTTCGCACAGTTGGCACATGTAAAGCCCCGAACCCGATAAACCGTTTTTTCTTTAACCACGTGACGTCAACTCCTTATGGTGCATATAAGCTAATTGAATAATTTGACTGACATGGTCATCATCGAGAGAATAGTAAACGAGTTTTCCATCTTTCCGATACTTCGCAAGTCCTAAATTTCTAAGCAGACGTAAATGGTGAGAAGCGGTGGCAATCGAACTGCCCACTATATTGGCAATATCACAAACACATAATTCCTCCTCTACAACTAATGCATAAGCAATTTTCACCCTTGTCTCATCAGCTAGCGCTTTAAAAATTTTAGCAACCTCCAAATGATTTTTCTGCTGAAGCTTTGCTTTCACTTTTTCTACTTTTTCTCCATCGACACGAATTACTTCACACGTATCAAATTGCTTCATAAATACACCTCTTATTTATAATCAAATAATCAAATGATTGTTTGAATGTATTATATGCTTTTCCATTTATTATTGTCAACAAATAAAAAAAAGCACCTCATCAAAAAGAGATGCCTTTACTAGTCGGTTTTCATTTCTTGGCGAAGCTGAATTAACCGGTATAGGTTAATGATGATAGTTTTGGATACTGCATACGTCGGAACCGCTAAGATCATCCCTAATATACCAGCAAAATTTCCAGCCACTAATAATAAGATAATAATTGTTAATGGGTGTGTATCAAGCCGTTTACCGATAATCAATGGAGATATCACATTTCCGTCAATCTGTTGAACAATTGTGACGATTAACACAACAAGCAAAGCCTTTGTTGGTGAATCGAGTAAACCGACGATAACGGCTGGGGCAACACCTATAAACGGACCTACATATGGAATGATATTAGTAATGGCAATCACTAATCCGAGTAAAAGAGCATAAGGTAAACCAATCAGTAAATACCCGATAAATGTAAAAATTCCGACTAATAATGACACAATCATTTGTCCGCGAATATAAATGGAAAGCGTTTCACCAGTTTCCTTTAAAATCCGAAGCACTTCATGTCGATAATCTTTTGGAAAAAACTGTGCGACTTTCGTTGGAAACTTATCCCCATCTTTAAACATGTAAAACAATATAAATGGAACGGTAACAATAATTAACGTAACATTCGCAATGACATTCAATACCACTTGAAAGCCTTGTGAGACATTATTCGTTATGGTTGAAACATAATCTGTAAGTGTATTTTGAATTTTATCGAAAGAGATATACTCTTGGGTGACCATCCATTGAAACCATGAACTATGATATAAATTTTCGATCATTGTTCTTAATTCGGCAATATAAAATGGCATACTTCCAATTAACTCATGAAACTGATTGACAATTGTCGGACCAATCAATCCGATGACAGACGAAATTACACTAATGAAAACTACGTATAAAATAAGGATGGAAAGTGTACGGGGTGCTTTCCATCTTTCAATAAAATCAACAACTGGATTCAGTAAAAAGTATAAAAATCCTGATATTAATATAGGGAAAAACAAAGTCGTTGTGAAAATGACAACCGGTTTAAATAAAAAGGTAATTTTCGTACTGAAATAGATGATTAATACGACCAGTAAAATTTCAAATGTCCAAAAATGAAGCTTTGACTTAAACACTTATTTTTTCCTCCCAAAAGAGTGCATTATTCACCATTATAACCATATTTAACATAATTTTACACCACATTTCAATATGGATAAGGTAAGAAGATGATAAATTTTGTACCTTTATTTTTTTCGCTCAAAACATCAATCTTTCCCTTATGAAGTAATACAAGCTGCTTCACAATCGAGAGCCCTAAACCAAATTCCCCATACGATGTAATTTTTTATCTTAACATTCTCATAATCTTGCTAATGTATATCTTTATTCACCCACTGAATAAAAACGAGCATCAGAAAAGATATCACGATCACCGTCAAAACCCACAGCCATGCTAAATCCATATTTCCTGAATCCATTGCTACATAAATGGCCGTCGGAACCGTTTGCGTTTTACCTGGAATATTCCCTGCAAACATTAAAGTAGCCCCAAATTCTCCTAAAGCTCTTGCAAAGCTTAGAACAAATCCTGAAATAATGGCTTTCATAGCTAATGGGATCGAGATATATAAAAAGACTTTCCATTCGCTTGCTCCATCCACTCTAGAAGCCTCCTCAATCCCAGGATCTATTGCTGCAAAGCCGCTTTTAGCAGCTTGATACATAAGCGGAAAAGCAACAACCGTTGCTGCAATGACGCCTGCCCACCAAGTAAACATAATCGAATGGTTAAACATCTGCTCAACCCATTGACCAAACAAGCTATTTTTCCCAAAAATAATAATCAGAAGAAAGCCAACTACAGATGGGGGCAGAACGATCGGTAATAAAAAGATCGTCTCTAAAACTTCTTTTCCTTTAAAAGTTTTTCGAGCCATCAGTCTCGCAAAAATGACCCCCACAATTAGAACGAAAAATGCAGAAACAAAAGCGATTTTCATGGATAGCAGTACAGGTGACCAGAACTGTGCTGTCATGATTCATTCAGCTCTTTAAATCCATATTTTTTTAAAATTTGCATAGCGTCTTCTTTTTGCATAAATTGATAAAACAATTTTGCCTCCTCCAAGTGGTTCGTATTTTTTATTATTCCTATCGGATAAATAATCGGTGAATGAATATTTTCTTCTGCTGTTGCCACAATCTTCACTTTGTTAGATATTCGTGCATCTGTCCGATAAACAATTCCAGCATCGACATTTCCAGTTTCCACATATGAGAGTACTTGACGTACATCCTTGGCAAAAATGATTTTTTGTTCAATATCGTTCCATATATTTAAGATTTGCAACGATTCTTTTGCATATTTTCCAGCTGGAACGACTTCCGGAATGCCGATTGCTACATGTTGAATGTGATCATTTTTTAAATCTTGAAAACGATTGATCTTGTTCTTCGATTCGTAAGGAACAACTAAAACAAGCTCATTACCAACAAGGTTTTTCCTTTGGTTGATTAATCCTTGTTGAACTAGATTATCGAATTTATCTTCAGATGCAGAGAAAAATATGTCAACAGGAGCGCCTTGTGATATTTGACGCTCTAAAGCTCCGGAACTTCCAAAATTGAAAGATAGGTGAATATGCTCATGTTTTTTTTCAAAAGATTCTTTTATTTCTAGCAATGCATTTTGTAAACTGGCAGCAGCAGAAACAGTTAGTTCAACCTTTTCATCTGGTTCATTTTGTGTACAACCGACCGAAAAAATGATTATGGCCAATAATAAGAACAATCTTTTTAATAATTTCAATTTCAATTCCTTCCTTTATATATTTATGATAATTCATTATAAGTCATTTCAAGCTAATTAGGATATTCTTTCAGAAAATTAATAAAAAAGGGGATCAGAATTGTCGTCTGAACCCCATAAGCGAAATGTACGTTAGTCATTTATTAAGCAGCACTACCCGCTTTTTTACACGTACACTCTGTTAATGTATATCCTAATACTTTATAGCCTTTTTTTCTTAAGTAGCGAATGCCAATATTTTTCTCCAATGGATTTTCTGCAATAACATGGACTTCCTTCTTTGGAATTGTATGACTATATCTTTTTAAATAGGCTATCGGGATATTAACCGCTCCCGGAATCGGATCCTTTGATGATACATCATAGTCTCTTAAATCAAGTAATACGTTTCTTTTTTCTAGTTGAGTATTTTTAATATCTATACATTGAACTCCTGAAACAGGGAAATATCGTTTATACAAAATACTAAATACAATCGCAAACAAAATAAACTGCAAATAAATCATTGGCACCCCCCTTTACTGTTACAAATAAATACTATACCTAACCAGGTATATACGTCAACTAAAAAACTTAATTTTAATTCTAGCTGACATAGAAATACTTTTTCAAGTTTTTTCGCTTTTATAACTTGACTAAATCATGAGCTTTTTATAAGCAACAGCTAAAATATTGCTAGAAATAATTTTATTTATATCCTAATTCATGAATCGTCACTTCACTTCGTACCATGAAGCGAAAATTAAGATGAAATTGACCAATTACCAAAAGGAGTCATGGGGGTTCTTTTTTATTTGCTATCGTTCAACAGGTCTTTTGATAAAATAAGCATGGTATAAATCACAAACACATTTTAAAAAGTTCATGCAATTCTCTAGCTCGTTCCTATCGGCCTCAGAATATTCAGTGGTCTATTAGCTACCGAATCACATACCATTATTCAAGTTTAACTTGGCAAGAAATAAAAAAAAGCTACTGAATCCCTTCAGTAGTTCAAACATATTTCCGATGCACGGTTTTTCCATCATAACTATAAACAACCGGTTTGTTTTCAATGACGGTTTCCATATGAACGTGGCGGCCCCAAAGCTGATAAATATATGGAAGTACTTTTTCAAGGTATTTTATATCGAGTTCAATGCCTTCATACCAGTGCTTTAAATACAATTCACCATTTCGTAAATAATCTCCGTCGTTTACCGTTATATATGGGAACCCCCCGTTCACACGCATGCTGACGAGCTGATCCCGAACCGCTTCCCAATCTTTTTCGACAATTTTATAATCACGTCCTTGTTTCTGGAACAAATACATGTCTTCTCGTAAAACTAATTCCTTTGTTAAATAGTTTCGGATAAACGAAATGTCTGACTCAATTTCCCGCACTTCAAAAATTTTTTCTCGTCCTGAACCTGGTTTGACCCCTTGTTTTTTCAACTCTTCAGATGGATTATTGTAGCGCTCTTCAATGTCTTCAAAAATTTTTAATCCTAAATAATACGGATTAATACTCGTACGTGATGGCTGCACAACACCCGCGTTTAGCTTTGCATACTCAATGGCTTCATCTGTTGTCAAATCAAGCTCGCGCATAATTCGCTGGTGCCAATACGAAGCCCAGCCTTCGTTCATGATTTTCGTTTCAAGCTGTGGCCAAAAATAAAGCATTTCTTCTCGCATCATCGTTAATATATCGCGTTGCCAATCTTCAAGCTCACGGCTATATTCTTCGATAAAGAGCAGGACATCCTTCTCTGGTTTAGGTGGGAATTTTTTTCTTTTATTCCTTTTTGGTTCTTCTTTTATCTTTTTTTCATCCAATGACCATAAATCATCATATGGTGTTGACGTTTTCTGTGCTTCTTCTTCGTCCTCATCTTCCATACTCCATGCCAGCTTTGAACGGAGCAAGGAAGGATCAATATGTTCTTGAATTGATAACACCGCATCTAAAAACCTTTCAACCTCTTGTTTCCCATATTGGTGTTCATAATTCTTGATTCTTTCAGCGGTCGCCGCCATACTTTCAACCATATCCCGTTTTGTATTACTAAAACGAACATTATTTTTAAAGAAATCACAATGGGCTAGCACGTGTGCCACAATTAATTTATTTTGTACAAGTGAGTTTGTATCTAATAAAAACGCATAACAAGGGTCTGAGTTGATGACAAGCTCATAAATTTTACTCAAACCAAGATCATATTGGAGCTTCATTTTGTAAAATTGCTTCCCAAAGCTCCAATGAGAAAAACGCGTTGGCATTCCATATGCACCAAATGTATAAATAATATCAGCCGGACAAATTTCATAACGCATTGGATAAAAATCAAGTCCGAGCCCTTTTGCGACTTCAGTAATTTCTTCAATGGCATATTGGAGAGCCTTTCTTTCATCAGCATTCATCATTCCATCCCCTCCCTTATAACAATTTATGAAACAAGTTAGGGGATGATGAAAAACATTTTAATCATCCATTTTTCAGGTGTCGTCAAATAGATTTGTTAAACATGAATATTGATTCTATCATTTCTTTTCCAATTAATAAAGCAGGACATCATAAAGATTCGTCAAAAATTGAAACAAATGATCAAATGAAACGTAAAAATCTATTAAGAAAAATGTTTGTTAGGGAGTGATGAATGTGAACGAAAATAAATGCCTTAAGTGTGGCGGTGTTGAATTTGCTGAAGGCACTGATTTCATGCCAATTAAGCCATTAGATAAGAAATTTTCTATGGGATTAAATAAAATATATACTTTCTGTTTAAAATGTGGAGAAGTAGTCTCTACAAGAATCGAAAATCCAAGTCAATTTAAAAAGTAGTTTTTAATCTTTTTATCTAACGGGTGCAATAGTTTGATAATTGAAACTGCGGTTAGAAGAGGCATTGATCGCTCCAAAACTAGTCAAATGATTGAATAGTATATTAAAAAGCAAAATAAAAATAACCATTAAAAAGAAAGAGATAGTGGAATCTTCACTATCTCCCCATTCTTCTCATCACATTGGCAATTAAAATATAGTTATATTTATCAGCATGCTTTAATTCATCTGTTAAAATTTCAAAAACCATGTCACGATAATATCGGTTTGGAAGGCCCGCACGGATATCACGGTACCGTTCCATTGCCGCTAATTCGCCGAACAATGCTTTTTTGATTCCGTCTAAATAAGATTTCGGTTTTTGAAAGTCTACGTCTTCCTGTACTTGTACTTCTTGTCCTGTAAAATCACGATAAATTTTTCGAAACATTTGATTATGCTTTCTCTCGTCATCGCGAATGGTCTGAATAATGTTTTTCTCTTCTTTTGTCTGGGCGACAGAGATTAAATAATCGTAAAATAATTCATCTTCTCGTTCCCCTTGTATTGCATCTTTTACAAGCCTTAAGGCATCCTGAAACGATTTATAATATTGGGGCTGGCGAGTGTAGTAGCCGTTATACGCATTGAAAGGATCATACATATATCCGTTTTGATACATTTTTATCACCTCTATAAGGATCATTTCATAAAAATTGTATGACGTTTATGTGTAGATCATGTCCATAATTTTGTTAATAACACAACACCACACAGATCAACATGAATCATAACCAAACAAAGCGGCAAAATAATCCTACATATATAAAAAATCCCATCACCAGAATCAGGTGATAGGGACATTTCTTTTAAACCATAACGGCTTCTTTCATTTGTTCTAAAGTAAGTGCTGGTCCGAAGAATTCGTAATGGATAGATTCTTGTCTTACTCCAAGTTCTTGTAAGCTTTCAATCATAGCTTGCATAAAAGGTACAGGACCACAAATATAATAATCCGCTTCATCCGTGATAAATTTTTCTAATACATCTTTTGAAATATACCCAATATGATCGCCACTGCCCATATTTTGAGGCTTTTCATAACAAATAAACGTTTGACCATTTGATAATTTTTCCATTAGTTCCTCCACTTCATGTTGGAAAGCATGAACCGTTTCATTTTTAGCTGCATGAATAAATGCAACAGAACGATTTGGATTTTCCAATGCAACCGCATTCAACATACTCATCATTGGTGTAACACCAACTCCACCACTTATGAATATAACAGGTGAATCTTTTTTGACATCTAATGTAAAATCTCCTGCAGGTGAACTAATTTCTAATTCATCTCCTACATTAATTTGATCATGCAAAAAATTTGATACTTTTCCATTTGGTTTATTCGGTTCAGCTTCACGTTTTACAGAGATTCTAAAATATCCTTTTCCAGATGCATCCGATAAACTATATTGTCGATTTAATAAATATTGTTCTCCATCTACTTTAACTCTAACTGTAATATATTGGCCTGGTAAAAATTCTGGTAATATGTCATCATCTTTCGGTTTTAAATAAAACGAAGTAATGACATCGCTTTCTTTTACTTTATCAACGACAACAAATGGTTTAAAATCTTTCCATCCGCCTTCTTTGTTATCTACTTCATCATACATTTCCTGTTCAACATCAATAAATACTTTGGCAATAACGCCGTAAGCCTCTTCCCAAGCTTTTAACACTTCATCTGTAATTGCATCTCCAAGCACTTCTTTCATCGCCGCTAATAGGTTTTCTCCTACAATTGGATAATGTTCTTTTTTTATACCTAAGCTGCGATGCTTATGTCCTATTTGTTTGACAGCTGGAATAAGTTTTTCTAATTCATCAATATGACTAGCCGCTGCATAAAGTGTATTCGCTAAAGCAGTTGGTTGTCTTCCTTTCTCTTGGTTAGCATGATTAAAAATATTTAAAAGTTCAGGATGGTTGGAAAACATTCTTTTATAAAAGTGAGTTGTAATTTCAGTCCCTCTTTCTGCTAATACAGGAGCGGTGGATTTAATAATTTGAATAGTTCTTTTCGATAACATGTCATGCACTCTCCTTTGAACATAATTAAAAGATATATTTTATATACATCTTTAAAAGTACATTAAATTCATTTTTAAAGCAATATTAAAAATACATCTTTTAAAGATGTCACAATTTTTTCATTAGATGTCCAAAAGTGTATAATGAAATCAGCAGTATTAAAGCGAGGGAGATTCATGCGGCTAACGAATTACACAGACTATTCATTGCGTGTTCTGATTTACATTGCAACAAAAGATCAAAATGAACTTTCGAATATTAAGGAGATTGCCGACATATATGGAATATCAAAAAACCATTTAATGAAGGTCATTTATCAGCTAGGAAAGAATGGGTATATTGAAACAATTCGTGGGAGAAACGGTGGTTTTCGCTTAGCCCGTGCTCCAGAAGAGATTAATATAGGAGAAGTGGTACGAAATACAGAAGAAGATTTTCAGCTCGTTGAATGTTTTGATCCAAAATGTAATCACTGTATTATTTCCCCAGTATGTAATTTACGTCACATTTTGCACGAAGCATTAGATGCTTATCTTAAGGTATTAGACAAATACACGCTAGCTGACATAGTCACCAATAAGCTCGAATTACAAGATGTATTTCATCAAATGTAGGTACCCAATTTGGGTGCCTTACTTATTTTCTCATTTTCGTTAAAAATGTCTTTTCCTTTTTCCTTCTTTACATCTTCCCATGTCTTTAGAAATTTTTCTCTCCTGTAAAACCATTTTCTTTCAACTCCCCTTATCAGCTGGCTATTCACTGTTTTTACAACATTTATGTTCAAAACAGATAGTCATTAGGGTTTTATTTAGATTTTCCATTCACGTACAAATATATGTATTGGAGGCTAATTTCGTTCCTTTTGTTAACATAGATGAAAATAACATAAAAAAGTATTTCTTGGATATGAGAGCTGAGACATGAATCAATCATTTATGGTTGAAAAGAGCCATTCGTCCAACATTTACACTGTTACAAAATCGCTATCTTTCATACACTATAAACAACTCCTTTTGGGAGGAATGTGAATGAACACAGTTGATTATGATAAAGCATTATATTACACCCACCGATCTCAATGGGATAATTTGCTAATATTAATGGTAAGAACGAAAGACGATTTGCTATCAAAAAAAATTGAACATTTTTTACATGCTTACAATTTTGAGCATGATTATCAAGTGATTGAACATAAACTATATGCGTTACTACGTTATATTGACCATGCCTTAGAACAAGCTAATGTTGAAGAGCCAATGATTATTTTAACGTAAATGGGACCTTTTTTGGTCCCAAAGTTTATCATACAAATGCTGTAAATTCAACATGTAAACTGATAAAAGGTAATTTTTCTTGCGCCTTTAGAACGAATTGTTTCTTTCCTATTTCAGTACTATTATATGATATGGACATGTAAAATCATTTACTGTATTAAATACTTATAAAACTAAATATATATCCACCCGCTATACCTAATAGAACAATTAGCCATGCAGGAACATTCCAAAAATACAACAAAGCAAATAAGATAGCTCCTAAGGCAAAGTCAGAAGCATCAAAAATGGAACTTTGGAAAACTGGATCATAAAAGGCAGCTAATAAAATGCCGACCACACTTGCATTTACACCCATAAGTATTCCTTGAAAGGAAGCTCTTTTTCTCAATTCATTTAAAAATGGTAAAGCCGCTATTATAAGTAGAAAAGATGGTAAAAAGATCGCAACTGTTGCAATGACTGCCCCACTAATTCCGGCCATCATCGTTCCGATATAGCTGGAAAATGTAAAAAGTGGACCTGGTACAGCTTGGGCCATTCCATATCCCGCTAAAAACTCATCAGCTGTTAGCCATCCAGTTGGTACCACTTCACGTTCAATCATTGGTAAAACAACATGACCGCCGCCAAACACTAACGAGCCGACTCGGAAAAAGGTATCAAAGATTTGAACAAACGGATTATCTGTAAATTTCGTTAAAATTGGTAAAAGAATTAAAGTGGTCAATAAAATACTTAGGGAAATCATTCCAGCTCTTTTGGAAATATGAACGGAAAAAAGATTAACATTTGAATTTGCTTGATTTTTAAACAAAATATAACCTACAATTCCCGCACCGATAATAATTAATATTTGCATCCAGCTAGAAGGGAAAATGAGCATAATGGTTGCCGCTATTAATGCGATAGCTATTCTCGTCTTATCAGGTGTCAGCTTCTTTCCCATTCCAATTAAAGCGTGCAAGACAACCGCTACTGCGACAACCTTTAAGCTATGGATAAAAGCTGCACCTTCAAGTGAAAATGATTGATAAAGCATGGCAAATAGGACGAGTAGTAAGATAGATGGAACGGTGAAGCCAAACCAAGAAAATAATCCACCTAAAAGCCCACCACGTAACATACCAATAGCAATTCCAACTTGGCTACTGGCAGGACCAGGTAAAAACTGACATAGAGCAATAATATCTGCATACGTTTTTTCATCGAGCCACTTTTTGCGGTCAATATATTCATTCTTAAAGTAAGCCAAGTGGGCAACAGGACCCCCAAAAGATGTAAGTCCTAGCTTCGTAGATGTTGCTAAAATCTCTAATAAGGTGCTCATTCTGTTTCTCCTACCCAATTTTAATCCTTCTCCTCTCATTCCTTAATTTCATTAAAAAGTTCATAAGCTTTTTTTCGCGCTTCATTTAATACATACTTTCCTTTATCGGTAATCCGATAATATTTTCTGATCTTCCCATTTACATTTACTTCTTCTTTTTCTAATAACTGATCCACTTCCATATTGTGCAAAATAGGATATAAAGTTCCAGGGCTTATATTGTAGCTATGTTCTCGTAATTCTTGTAACATCCAGGATCCATAAATCGGTTCTTTATTGGCATGATGTAAAATATGAATTTGAATAAAGCCCAAAAACAACTTACGTAAAATTTTATTCTCCAAATAATCACTCCTTTTAATATCGAAAACAAATATCGGATTTCGATATTAATAATATACTATGTCTTTATATAGGACATCAAGCACTAATAAAAAAGCTGAAAAAGCATTACGCTTTTTCAGCTGTTGTGTTTAATATTTCGTTTACTTTTTCCATGACGGCATTTGTTAGTCGCTCTAACGCTTTTTCGCTATTTTCAAAGGAATCGGATTTAACGGCAAAGTAGAATTTTACTTTTGGCTCTGTACCGGATGGGCGAATGCAGAACCAAGAACCGTCTTCTAGGAAATATTTCAATACATTTGATTTTGGCAGTTCAATTGTTTCCGTTTCATTTGTTTCAACGATGTTTCGCTTGCTCGTGTGATAGTCTTCGATAACAGTTATTTTTTTGCTTGCTATTTCGAGTGGAGGCTGCTTTCGGAAATGTTCTAAAATACCTTGAATTTGCTCAGCTCCGTCTTTTCCTTTTAATGTTAAAGATTTTAAGCCTTCACGATAAAAACCGTATTGATTAAAAATTTCTAATAGACCTTCGTACATCGTCATGCCTTTTTTCTTATAATAGGCACATACTTCAACAGCTAAAATTGCAGCCTGCACCGCATCTTTATCCCGAGCAAAATCTCCAATTAAATATCCGTAGCTTTCTTCATAACCAAATTGGAATTGATATTTACCCGTTTTTTCATATTCTTTAATTTTTTCTCCGATAAATTTAAATCCAGTTAATGTATCGATTGTATCAAGTCCAAATGATTTGGCAATGGCACGGCCAATCTCCGATGTAACGATCGTTTTTAAAACAACACCATTTTCAGGCAAGATGCCTTTTGCTTTCTTTTCCGTAAGAATGTAGTGAAGTAAAATCGCACCTGTTTGGTTTCCAGTTAATACGACATACTCACCTTTATCATTTTTCACCGCTACACCAAGACGGTCAGCATCTGGATCTGTCCCGATTAAAATATCAGCTCCAATTCGATTTCCTTCTTTAATAGCTAATTCAAAAGCGGCATGCTCCTCAGGATTTGGAGATTTGACAGTAGAAAAGTTTGGATCTGGAAGCTCTTGTTCACTTACAACTGTTACGTTCTGATACCCAAGTGCCGCCAATCCACGCCGTACCGGCTTGTTAGCAGTTCCATGTAATGGAGTAAAAACAACCTTTACGTCTACCTCTTTGGCTAAGCTCGGATTAAGGGAAATCGTTGTTAATTTTTCTGTATAAGCGTTATCAATTTCTTTACCAACGATTTTAATGAGTCCTTTATCTTTTAACGTCTCCTCATCTTCTACACGTACATCAAGTTCATTTTTTACTTCATTAACTTTGGCAATGACTTCATCTGCTGCTTTTGGCGGAAGCTGTCCACCGTCCTCACCATATACTTTATATCCATTATATTCAGGCGGATTATGACTTGCGGTAATGACAATACCCGAAAACGCTTTTAAATGACGGACAGCAAAAGAAAGCACAGGGGTTGGACGCAGCTCATCAAACACGTATGTTTGAATGCCGTTTGTCGCTAATGTTTTCGCTGCTTCCATCGCAAATTCAGGAGATTTATGACGAGAATCATACGCAATCACAACACCGCGTTTTTTCGCCTCATCACCAAAAGATTTTATGTATTGAGCTAATCCTTGAGATGCTTTTCGGATTGTATAAATGTTCATCCGATTTGTACCTGGTCCAATTTCACCACGCATACCGCCAGTTCCAAATTCTAAGTTTTTATAAAAGGAATCCTCTAGCTCCTTAGGATGACTTGCGATTTCGTCTAGCTGTTGTTTTAGTTCCGAATCTAAGTTTGCGGCATTTTTCCATCGTTCATAATTTTGTTTCCAATTCATGAAATAAATTAAACCTCCTAAGTTGTGTTTGCTCCATTATTATCATTCTAGAGCAAACAACTTCTTCCTTCTTAAGAAAAACGACAATACAATAAATATTGTAGCATAACTTGTTGAAAAAAAGCGCTGCACTTGTATTTAAATAGTAATCATGTTAAAAAACTTCCAATTAATTGGAAGTTTTTTGTAGTTCATTAGGATGAATGATTTTTTGCATGATCGACGCTTTTATCTGAAGGTACAACCGCATCGTGTATTTGTTGTTCTAGCTCGCTTTCATAGTAAAGCTTTTGTTCTTCACACCAGCCTAGACGATCGGCCATATATTGGCAAACCGCTTTTTTCCAAGTTTTTGTCCAGTTAATATGAAAGAAGAGGGAGGAAGTTCTTCTTACAAAGAAGTCTACTGGTGAAACCGCCATTTCTGAGACTACACTATATTCCACTTGAGCTAAAACAGAAGCGGGAACATTTCGTTTAGCAGCTTCATCTTTTAAAGATTGAACGAGTTTAAATAATTCAGAGACGTTTGAACCATATCGTTTCACTAGCAATTGTGCCTCTTCTTCTGTTAAGCCAATTTTCATCCCCTCTTTTATTTTTTCTTCCATAAAGTGCGGCAAGTTTTCTGAACCGCCAACATGTCCTCCAGATATAGGAAGATGCTTCGTTTTGCAGTCTGAAAATTCTCTTCCCTCTTCCTCCTTTAATTGTTTAGCAACAAGATCAACAACGACTTCTGCCATTTTACGGTAGCCAGTTAATTTACCTCCTGCAATCGTAATGAGTCCAGACTCCGATGTCCAAATTTCATCTTTGCGGGAAATTTCTGAAGGGTCTTTTCCTTCTTCATATATTAACGGACGAACTCCTGCCCAGCTTGATTCGACGTCATCTTCTGTAATTTTTAAGTCCGGGAACATAAAATGAATTGCTTTCAATAAATATTCACGGTCTTCAAAGGTCATTTTCGGATTGGCCGTATCCCCTGTGTAAAATGTATCTGTCGTGCCGACATAAGTTTTTCCATCACGTGGAATCGCAAATACCATACGACCATCTGGTGTATCAAAGTAAATAGCTTGCTTTAGCGGAAATGTTGATTGGTCAAAAACTAAATGGATTCCTTTTGTTAATTGCAGCTGTTTCCCTTTTTTTGAATGATCTTTTTCACGAAGTGTATCAACCCATGGACCAGTGGCATTAATGATTTTCTTTGCGTAAATATCGTATAATTTCTTCGTGATCGTATCTTCAACTTTTACTCCGACAACTTTTTCATTTTCATAAATAAAGTCTGTCACTTTCGCATAGTTCACAGCATCCGCCCCAAATGTAACAGCCTCTTTCATCACTTCAATCGTAAGGCGAGCATCGTCAGTTCGATACTCAACATAATAGCCGCCGCCTTTTAAGCCTTCTTTTTTCAATAACGGTTCTTTTTGCAACGTTTCTTCTGCATTTAACATTTTACGACGTTCACTTCGCTTCACAGCTGCTAAATAGTCATATACAAGAAGACCAATGGATGTAGAAAATTTGCCAAAAGTACCTCCTTTATGGATTGGAAGAAGCATCCACTCAGGTGTTGTTACATGTGGTCCATTTTCGTAAACAATCGCACGCTCTCGTCCGACTTCGGCAACGAGCTTTACTTCTAACTGCTTCAAATAACGAAGACCACCGTGAACAAGTTTCGTCGAACGACTTGAAGTGCCTGCTGCAAAATCTTGCATCTCACATAGCGCTACTTTCATGCCTCGTGTAGCGGCATCTAAAGCAATACCTGCTCCAGTTATTCCGCCACCTATCACAAAAACGTCATACGTTTCTTTTGTCATATTGTTTAACATTTGTTCACGATTTAAGCTTGAGAAATTCATCATTTATCGCCTCCAATCATGTATTTAAGAACGCCAAGCAAACAATAAGAGACCACAACATACTAAAGCAAGCCTAATTCTTGCTTCAGTGCTGCGGTCTCTCCATGCCTCCAACCGAATATTAACTTACATTCATTTTAACATATTTTGTTCATTTAGCAACCTTTACTACTGTCTTCTTGTTACTCAATTTGTTCAGTCTTCCGATATTTATGTTAGGCTCTTTTCTAAAAGATTGTTGCTTTCCTATAGCTTTTCAATTGTCATAGACAAGAGATACGCTTGCTACGTCACTTACAAGCGTGACGTGAACCGAACAAAAGTCGATGGTCGAACAACTGTGATTTGTCCGACCATGTGCTTTGTTCGAAAAGCAGCAAAGTTTACGACAACAGCTTTATGTTAAAACACCGTGTACGAAAAAGTTTTACTTAAATGCCATCGTCGCATGAACAGCTTTTTTCCACCCATTGTACAGCTCTTCCCGTTTTTCTTCTGTCATCATTGGCACGAATCGTCTATCTAAATTCCATTGCTTCTTAATTTCCGCCCGATTTTTCCAATAGCCGACAGCAAGCCCAGCAAGATATGCCGCACCTAGGGCCGTTGTCTCATTAATGACAGGCCGCTCAACAGGAACCCCTAAAATATTGCTTTGGAATTCCATTAAGAAATTATTTTTCACAGCTCCTCCATCTACACGCAATGTTTTTAACAAAATACTAGAGTCTTTTTCCATTGCACCAAGAACATCTTTTGTTTGATAGGCTAGAGATTCTAACGTTGCACGAATGAAATGCTCCTTTGTAGTACCGCGTGTTAAACCGAACACCGCTCCTCTTACTTCACTATCCCAATACGGCGTTCCAAGACCAACGAAGGCAGGGACAACGTAAACCCCCTCTGTTGATTTGACTTTTACTGCATATGCTTCACTGTCTTTGGCATCCTTGAACATTCTCAAGCCATCGCGAAGCCATTGAATTGCAGAACCTGCAACGAAAATACTTCCTTCAAGTGCATATTCTACTTTTCCATCAATTCCCCAAGCAATGGTTGTCAGAAGCCCGTGGTTGGATTTGATTGCTTTTTGGCCAGTGTTCATAAGCATAAAACAGCCTGTACCGTATGTATTTTTTGCCATACCTTCTTCAAAGCATGCTTGACCGAATAATGCTGCTTGTTGATCACCTGCTGCTCCTGCAATCGGTACTTCCTGGCCAAAGAAATGATAATCAACTGTGTTCGCATAAATTTCCGATGAAGGTCTCACCTCTGGGAGCATTGCTTTCGGCACACCTAAAATCTCAAGCAGTTCGTCGTCCCATTTAAGTTCATGAATATTGAACATTAATGTACGAGAAGCGTTAGAATAGTCTGTTACATGAGCTTTTCCACCAGATAGCTTCCAAATTAACCACGTATCAATCGTTCCGAATAGAAGCTTTCCTTGCTCTGCTTTTTCTCTAGCTCCTTCTACATGGTCTAAAATCCATTTTACTTTCGTTCCAGAAAAATAAGCATCAATTAATAAACCAGTTTTTTCGCGAAATAAAGAATCGTACCCTTTTTCTTTTAAATCTTCACAAATATCAGCTGTTTGCCGCGATTGCCATACGATGGCATTGTAAATCGGTTTTCCCGTTTCTTTATCCCAAACAACGGTCGTTTCCCGTTGATTCGTAATGCCGATCCCTGTTATTTGTTCAGGGCTTACTTCTGCTTCGGATAAACATGATGCAATAACCGCTAAAATTGAACCCCATATTTCATTTGCATCATGCTCAACCCAGCCTGGCTGAGGAAAATACTGTGTAAACTCTTTCTGAGCAATGTGAACAATCTCTCCGTTTTGATTAAAAAGAATCGCTCTTGAGCTTGTTGTTCCTTGGTCTAGTGATAAAATGTACGTTTCCATTTTCATTCCCCCATTATTTTAATATTTGAAATTTTTCCAAAACCCTTTTATTTAATATACGGCTTTTTTGGTATGAGAAATCGAAGCTTCTTTTTTGTTAATGAAATAAATTACTAGTAAAATAACAGCTAGGACAAAACTTCCAATCCAAAATTGATGGCCTTCTTTTCCTTCAAAGATATATTGATAAAATAATCCACCGAATGTGCCGCCAGCTAAAGGCCCTATTACAGGGATCCATGCATATTTCCAATTGGAACTTCCTTTTTCTGGGATCGGTAAAATAAAGTGAGCAATTCTTGGCCCTAAATCTCTTGCTGGATTAATTGCGTATCCAGTTGTTCCTCCTAATGACAAACCGATACTAACAATTAAAAAGCCGACAATGAGCGGATTTAGACCTTCGGTAAATTTATTCGCTCCAATTGCTAATATACCTAGTACTAATATAAAGGTACCAAACAATTCACTAAAAAAGTTGGCAAATGTATTTTGAATTGCCGGACCTGTTGAAAAAACTCCTAATTTTACACTAGGCTCCTCTGTTTCCTTCCAATGCGGCAAGTAATGAAAGTAAATGAGGACAGCTCCTAAAAAAGCTCCTATCATTTGTGCCACGATATACGATGGTACCAAACTCCATGGGAAATCACCGACAATCGCTAAACTAATTGTTACAGCTGGATTTAAATGAGCCCCGCTTATCCCACCTACAGCATATACTGCCATTGCAACAGCTAATCCCCATCCAAATGTAATCACGATCCAACCAGAATTTTGTGCGAATGATTTTTTCAAATTAACACCTGCACAAACCCCTGCTCCTAACACAATTAATATCATCGTACCTATTAGTTCCCCCATAAATGCAGTCACGAGCTTCCCTCCAATTAACAAGATTTTTAATAGAGAAAGGCTAGATAAAGAAAAAATCCACAACAAAAATCCCTCCAAAGTCGGAGAGAGCTGTTGTGGATCTCCTTTTCTCCATCACAACTATTAACTTTGTTAAAAGAATAACAAACGATGAAAACGTTGTCAATACTTTTAGTAAGACTATATTAACCAGAGATTCTCATCAGATGTTGTCACAGCATTCGCCCCGGCATTTAAGGCAAGCTGAACATCTTCCTTTGTTTGAATAAATCCTCCTGCTAAAATGGGAATGCCAGTTTTATTTTTGATTTCTTGAATAAGACGTGGAACAATGCCAGGTAAAACTTCAATGTAATCAGGCTCATATTTTTTTATTAGCTCTAAGCTTTTTTCTAAAGCCCCTGAATCTATTAAAAAAAGCCGCTGAATTGCAAACACTTTTTTTTGCTTAGCTTTCGCGATTACAGATGATCTCGTTGAAATGAGGCCAGCTGGCTTGATTTCCTGACATAAAAATTCAGCTGCATATTCATCATGCTTAAGGCCTTGAATTAAGTCAACATGTATGAGGAGCTTTTTATGATGATGTTTCCCTTCTTTTACTATATGTTTTACTTGCCCTAAATGACTATCAAGCAATACACCGTATTCAAAATCACTTTGCAAGAATCGATCAAATTGCTTCATATTTCGAATGGCAGGGACAATCGATTGCCCATAAAAGCTCAAAGCATATCACTCCTTAAAAATAAACAAAACCGTAATTTTTTTGACTGATTGAAAGAAGTTACACTAAGGGTAAGGAACAATAAATGAAACTAGCAGTTTCACCAGCCTTTTCTCCTGTTCCTATTATAAATGGATGGAAAAGATTTTCAACTGTATATTTGGGGAGGAATGATCGTTTTTTAGGTCATGGAGCTTCGCAGCCCGTGCAGCCCGTAACATTTAACAGCTTGGCGTATATTAAAAACCGGCCTAGTTTTAAGGCCGGTTTTGTTTTCATCATTAAAAGGTTTGTTCATCTTTTTTAGAAATGTTTGTTAAAGCTTCTCCAGCAGATTCATCAGACATCGTATTCGTCGCTAAATCTCCTAATGCAACCATACCGACTACTTGATTGTTCTCAACTACTGGTAAACGGCGAATTTGATTTTCAGACATTAATTGCGCCGCTTCTTGAAGGCTCATATCCGGATTACCAAATATAAGGTTTGTTGACATCACTTGTGAAACAGGAGTATTTTCTTCCATTCCTTTAGCCGTTGTGCGCAAGGTAATGTCACGGTCTGTAATAATTCCTTTTAGTTGACCATTGTCAACGACAGGTATTGCTCCGACATTATGCTGACTCATTAACTGAGCCGCTTCTTGAACCGATTGATTGGATGAAACTGAAATGACGTTTTGACTCATGATATCTTTTAAAGTATTCATAATCAATCACTCCTTTCGTTGATAGTTTGAACTAGCAGTGATGAATTATGATTAGGAATAATTTCCACAAATTCAGCAATTGTTAAGGAATTTTCAGTTTTTACTCTTTAAAATCGAAATAAGTGTGTACTATAATGTGCTTGTACAAAAAATAAATGAGGTATAAGTGATGATGGATAAACGAAAAGAAAATTTATTGTTGATAGGTTGGGGAGCATCATTTATTTCAACACTTGGAAGCCTTTATTTTTCCGAAGTGCTAAAATTTATTCCTTGTGATCTTTGCTGGTTTCAAAGAATTTTTATGTATCCGCTTGTGATCATACTTGGTCTCGCCATAATTAGGAAAGATATCCAAATAGCTTTGTATTCCTTGACCTTATCTACCATTGGTGGATTGATTTCTATATACCACTATTCAATCCAAAAAATTCCTTTTCTAAGTGAGAATGCACCGGCTTGTGGACGTGTCCCATGTACAGGAGAGTATATCAATTGGTTTGGATTTATTACCATTCCTTTTTTAGCATTGATTGGATTTTCGATTGTGTTTACGACTAGCTTTCTTATTATACGTCGAAAAGGATAGGTGATTCATTTGAAAAAGATTATCATATTTGGAAGTATTATTGTAATACTGTTCGGATTATTAGCATTTGTTACAAGTTATCAAAATAAGCAAAAAATCGCTGAGGTTGGAGATAATCCATATAACAAAAATGATTTAGACCCAGCTACCATTGAGCTATTAGATGACCCAAATTATCAAAACATTATTCTTCCTAAAGAACTTGACGAAAAGTTGAAAAATGAAGAAGATATGATCGTGTATTTCTATAGTTCTACTTGTGTTTATTGTAAAGAGGCAACTCCAATTTTAATGCCAATTGCTGAAAAAATGAATATCCATATTGACCAATTTAATTTACTAGAATTTCCAGATGGCTGGGATCATTATAATATTGAAGCAACTCCAACTTTAGTCCATTTTGTTAATGGAAAAGAAGTGGAACGTGTTGAAGGTTTACAGGAAGAGGAAGCGTATAAAGAAATATTAACAAAATGGACTTCTAAATAAATCTTTTCATGAGATAAAAAAGCCGTTTTCCTTTGAAAAGGAAGCGGCTTTACATTTTTTTACGAATTGAATTAGGTAAAAAGTGAAACAGGCACCGATTATATTATCCATTTATTAGCAGGCTTTAAATAACGGCTAAACATATTTTCTTTTGTAGAAGAGGCAAGAAATTTCTCAAACGTAAGAGGAAGCTTAAAACCGTACCGCTTAAGAGTATCCATATTTCTTTCATACATGTCTTTATATTTCTCAATATGTTTCTCTGATTTATGGACATTTTCAAACAATGCAATTAATGCTTGTAAGCTTGACATAACTTGAAATGCTTCTTTTAACGTTCCATGATAATTGGGGGCTTCATGAAGTTTAAAAGAAAATTCGGTTTCAAGCTCCTCCATCATTTTGTCTGAAAAATAAATAGGGAAAATTTCATGATACATCTGCTGAATGAGTTCTTCGATATGCTTCTCTTGCTCCTCCGTACTTGCATGCACAATTTTCACTAATAATCCCCCTTTTATCTTTCTTTACCTACTAAGGATAACATAGCATTATTCATCATTTTAGAGGTAAGTGTTTCCGTTCTTTTTAGACATTGGATATAAAAATTATATATACTAGGAACAGATATAGAAAGGTGATAAATGTGAAACGTAAAGGTGAATGGTTTGAGTGGATGATTCCAAAAGAATGGGAAGGGATTCCATTACAAGAACTGATCAAAACGAAAATAAAAGCTCCTAAAGGACTCGTTCATCAATGGAGGCAACATAACGGTGTCAAAGTAAATAGGAAAAAACCATATTGGGTTTTGCCGTTATATACAAACGACCGGCTCTCTATCCATTTGTTTCCAAAGGAAGATTACGGTGTTATACCCGTTTATCGAAAAGTGGATGTACTTTATGAAGACGATCATATAATTATTCTCAACAAACCTGCCGGAGTAAACACACATCCGAACAAAGAAAATGAAACAAATACTTTAGCTAATGCTCTAGCTTTTTATTATCAAGTGAATGGAATTAGCACTAAAACAAGACATGTTCATCGGCTAGACCAAGACACAACTGGAGCAGTTGTATTTGCTAAGCACAGTCTTGCACATGCGATATTGGATCAGGAATTAAAAGAACGCTCATTAAAACGCACATATGTTGCTATTGTTCACGGAAAATTAACTCGAAAATCTGGCGTTATCAAAGCAGCTATTGGAAAGGACCGGCATCATCCGAACAAAAGAAGAGTATCCAAAAATGGAAAATATGCTGTCACCCACTATGAGGTTTTAAAATATTCCCCAAAATTAAATGTGTCAGCTGTTCGTTTAACATTAGATACAGGTCGTACGCATCAAATTCGAGTTCATTTATCATATATTGGCCATCCAATCATCGGAGACAAGTTGTATGGTGGACAGCCTTTGCTTATAAGCCGCCAAGCTCTACATGCCAATCGTGTAACATTAAAACACCCGATAACCAATCAAATCATTGATGTGACAGCTCCCTTTCCAAAAGATATGAAAAAGGTTTTGGATAAAATATAAGCTTATATCCTAATCGGTTGAGAAGACCGCTGAAAGCTTTCTAGCGGTCTACAAACGATTAATTGACAATCTCTAAGCCCTTCCCCATTGCTGTAAAACCTTATTACGCATTTCTTTTCGCATAAATAATATATCTCTCAGGCGCGTTCCCAACATAGGAAAAAGGATAACACGTTGTAACAATTAGCTCCTCATATTCATTCTGTAATGTAATAATACTCGTATCATCTGCATCAACAATCTTTGTATCCATCATTTTATAGGAAAAAGTGCCATATGGGAGTTCAATGATGAGCTCATCTCCGATCTTTAATTCTCCAATTTTCCGAAATACAGTGTCACGGTGCCCTGACAAAACAATTTGTCCATTCTCATCTGGATAAAAACTCCCTTTGTAATGTCCTACTCCTTTTTCTAAATCATCTGGGTCCGTCCCTTCGATAATGGGTAATTCCGCTTGTAAACGAGGTATTTTTAAAATCCCAACAGCTTCACCCTCATTCGGCATAAATTCATGGGAATTTTTTTCTTCCACAAACTCCTTTGCTTCTTCCATTGATTTGTTTGTCAAATAATGGGTATGTATAATTTTACTAACACCAAATACCATAATGACAATCCCCGTAACAATCATGGTCCAAGACAACCATTTCATCTTTTAAAACCACTCTTTCATTAAATATCTCCCACTCGTATTATACCATTTTTGTATATAAGTGGATGAATTATCAATTCTTTTGAAGCAAATGTTCAAAATGATTTTTTCATTAAAGGCTCTTTTCGAAAAGATTGTTGCTTTACTATAGCTTTTCGGCTGTCCAAACAAATGATTTTCCTTGACACAAAATTTCCTACCATGTTCAAAGCATGGAATGGATTTAGCCGCATATCTTCTCATTTTTATTGCCATCTTATAAACAGAAGGAGTTGATATAATGGCTGAAAAAGATATGCATCATCAAGAAAGATCCTTTCATCCTGATGGACGGTACGAAGGGATTATTGATGATTCCGCAATTAAACAAAAAACCGAAATGGGAGTCAAAATTGATTTGAAACATAAAAGATTTAAAAAGAAAAATCCGTATCATCTATCCAATCACCAACGAAAAGAAATGGAGCGATTTGAACAACTAATGGAAGGACATAAGAAAAATTTGACGTAATAGCTGCAAAAATACATGCAGCTTTTTTCTTTATCATAAAGTCTTATAAAAAGTATGTTAAGCTTATGTTTATTTCTCTCTAACAGCTTACAATATCTCCTTCGTTTCATTCGCTAGGAACAGTACAAATAATCCACAAGTATTTTTGAAAGCCATTTCATTTTTCTTAATATTAAAAAGCAAAAAATATTTTCAGAAGGGGTTGAAACCCCGAATTAAATTGTTAAAATATCGATAGCCACATTCTTTTGAAAAGGATGGGAGATCCGTGTTAGCTAAAAAGAAATCATGTCGCTATGTTATAAATGCGACGGGTAAAAATGGAGAAACCTATTTAACAACCTGCAACAATAAACAAGAAGTAAGGCAATGGATTAAAGCGCATAACTCCAAGCTAAATCATAAAGAATTAAAAATCATTGATAAACATAAAAAGTTCTTTTGGATCAAAAGCATTCTTTTATTTATTACGGCAGCTTTGATTATTGTCGAACTATTTATTTTGATGTAATCACCTATATTGGTTTTAACATAAATGAAACAATTCACTCGTAAAACATCCAATCGAGACAATGGATTGAATGTTTATTTTCATCAATGTTTTTTCTATAAGTATGCCCCATCTATCGTTTCCTTCTATTATCCGAAGTTGCTTATATTTCCTCTCTTATTTATAGATTTACTATAGCTTTTCGACTGTCATAGGCAAGTCGATGGTCGGACAACTTAGATTTGTCCGGCCACGTACTTTGTTCGTTTCATAGACAGTCGGAAAGCAACATAGTTGATGAAAACATCATAAAGTCATCTCATTTTTTAAGTCACCCCTTATGAATGGAAATATTTTTAAATAAATAGTAAAATTTATCTATTTTTTCTTTAAACCATCAAATATATTGTTTTTTTATAGAATCTTATAAGTAGAAGGAGGTTCAATTTCAAACAACAAAAAAAGGAGAGGATTTTTATGAGAAAAAAAATGCTGTATTCGTTTATTTTCACTGGTGCTTTGACTCTTTCTGCCATTATGAGCGGAGAAGTTGAAGCCAAGGAACAAAAAGAAAAAGAGTGGACAAACTCGAATGTTGCTCAGGAACAGGTAAAGGAACATCATGAGAAAAAAGAAATGAATGAAAAGAAAAACCTATCCTATCAAAATAAAATCAACTCACAAGCACAAGAGCATACTAGTGATACAGCAAAGGCGCATGCTTCAAAAAATTCTGCTGTTTTAGCTGTAATGCCTAACGATGACGAGAAAAAGAACGAAGAAATGACAGATAACAATAAAGAAGAACAAGAAAATGTAGTTGAAAATGAAGAAGTAAAAGAAAATGAAGTTGATAATGAAGAAGTAAAAGAAAATGAAGACGTAATAAAGGAAGATCATGAAAATGCTGAAGATATGAATGAAGAAGCAATTGAAAATAAGGATGATGCAAATGAAGAAATGGATGCAGGAGATGCCGAATCATCCGTTAATGTTGATAGTGAAGAAACAAAAGAGGAAATCAATACGACAGAGAGTACCAAGATCGATCAAGAAAATGAACAAACGGAAACAGTTAATTTAGAGGATAAGCCAGAACTAGATGAAGGAAAAGAAGTACATTTAACTGGGGAACAAATCAGTGTATTTGGAACATTATTGCAATCCTTGCAAGCTTTAACTGAAAAGCTCACTTCTACTTGGTCAAGCCTTTTTCAATAGGCTCTTTTCGGTATGAATGCTGCGATAAAAACATAAAAGAGCGTTTCTGTCATTCGATTCATCAAGCAACAAAGTATACGAAATAACCTTTCAAAAAATAGGGGATGTCTTACTCCCCTATTTTTTCGTTATATTATTGCAAAAAAATGGATGCCAATCAAGACAAACATTATGACAGCATTTGTTTAAACGATGTATTTTTTTTCTCAATAAGAGGATGCGTTTTATGAATTTGTAAAGCGATCGTTCCTGATAAAACCGCTTTAATAACATCCCCAGGAATATAAGTTAACGCTGAAATAGCTGATTGAACCCATGTTAAATCACTGACTATTGATAAATAAGTAATACCGCTTGCATATACGACAATAACTCCACCTATTAAGTTGAACATCACCATTTTCCATAATGATAAATGATTCCAGTTTTTTTCAACAAAATAACCAATAATAAAAGCAGCGATTGGCCAGCTAAGGACATATCCTCCTGTTGGACCGAATAATACGCCTAATCCACCACGGCCACCTGATAAAATCGGAGCTCCAACAGCAACAAGCAAAACGAAAACGAGTAAACTTAATCCACCCCGTTTCGCACCAAGCACTGCTCCCGCTAACATGACACCAAACGTTTGCGCCGTAATCGGTACCGGTGTAAAAGGAAGAGGAACTGGTGGAATTAAACCAAGAACAGCAACAACTGCTGCAAATAACGAAACATACATCATATTGCGAATATTCATGTTGATATCCACCCCATTTTTTTCTTCGTTACTATTACTATATATAAAAGACTTATTATTGTAAACAATTATCCAATTACTGTTAACATATAAATTTAGAATAACAATGTTCGAGAAAAAGTAAGTGGAAATCAGGTGAATCACTTTGGATTTCAAGTCGAAAGCAAAGAAGAAATAGTTGTTCACAAGGAAAGGCTAGAAAAAGAAGGATTAATTGCTCGTGAAGAGATGAATATTACTTGTTGTTATACTGTGCAAGATAAATTTTGGGTAACTGAACAGAAGAATATATTATTCCTCATGTATTTGATAAGCGTGTCGTTCCCGCTGTTGCTCAAGCTGTAGCCAAAGTGGCAAACAAAAAAAGAAAAATTTTTTTTAAAAACAATCAATGTAAAAATGAAACTTTATACAAATTCCTTCGTAGTATAGTTAGATATGCTAGCTATATTTGAGGTGAACAGTTGTTGAATATCGAACAAACGATAGAAGCATTTTCATTTGCTCAATATCTACACATTTATTTTTTCATTGTACTATTCTTATTTCAGTCTCTTTGGCAATCGACAAATACTTATTTTTCTCAAACATCAAACCTTCAAATTACCTTAACTGAGAATTTAATCAACCCAATAATCAGTGAAAACTCACCTAGAATTTTTCTATTTCTTCATTATTTAGTTCAAATGGTGAAAAGGAAAGAAGGAACGGATGATGAAGATGACTATGTTTTCCTCCTCTAATAAAACGATAAACGAATTGAGGAGGAAAACAATGAAATCCATTAAAGGAATTGTCATTTTCTTTTTCTTTACTATTTTATCAGGCTTTACCGTAGAAGGAACCGCAAGTAATGGGGGATTTTTCAAAACGTTTTTCGTCCAACCATTTTCATTAGCAATAGAAGGAATCGCTTCATTATTTAATGATAACTACGGAATCGCTATTATTATCATCACCATCTTGATTCGACTTATTTTATTGCCGATCATGTTGAAGCAGCAAATACAACAGAAAGTCATGAAAGAGAAAATGGATGCCTTAAAACCAAAAATGGACGAATTACAAAAAAAGATGAAAAAAGCAAAAGACTCACAGGAACAACAAAAAGTACAAATGGAGATGATGCAGTTTTATAGGGAACAGGGAATTAATCCTTTATCGGTTGGATGCTTGCCACTTTTAATTCAAATGCCTATTTTAATGGGTTTATATTATGCCATTTCACATTCAAAAGAAATTGCTCAACATTCTTTTTTATGGTTTGACTTGGGCTCACCAGACATCGCTCTGGCACTCATTTCCTCTGGAATTTACTTTTTACAAATGCAGTTGTCTTTACGAAATGTTCCAAAAGAGCAGCAAGGGACGATGAGGATGATGGGACTTCTCTCCCCTGTCATGATCGGGTTATTTTCATTAAACGCTCCAGCTGCCTTACCTTTATATTGGACGGTTGGTGGAATGTTTCTTATAACGCAAACAATGTTTACACAACATTTTTTTCATGTAAAAAAACAAAAAGAACGGATTGAACAATAAATTTAAAACACCTTGTACAATAAATGTGAGATCAACATTTTGTAAACGCTTGTCAACAGTCTGAGGGGCTGTCCAAAAAGTCAGTATAACTGACTTTTTGGAGCCCCTTTTTTGAAATTTTTTAATTAAAAGGCACAAAAAAATCGCCCTTTTTAGTAAAATGAAGTTACCACACCACATTTTAG
>JAUSTR010000007.1 GCA_030812955.1 Bacillus alveayuensis | reverse complement strand
ATGCTTTCTATCTTATTTATGTCCTTCAAAAGCCTCATGACGGACATTCATCATCTACATTTGCTTCTTTTTGGACTTCATCTCCCCCTGAAGCTTAATGGATACCGCGTTCGCGGGCGTCGGGCGGTCAAACGGTATTTGGGTCTTGGAACAACTTGCTTATGTGTACAGTATGTCGAGTCCAACAGCGATTTTTCGAATGTGCTCGATCTCCTACGTGAGAAAAAAAGGATATAGCCTCGTGGAGTTCATTTATCATGTGGAGAAACCAAATATTCCTATTGATGCCGTAAAAAAACAGCTGCACGTGACATAAGGGGTAACCTGTTTGTTTTTTTATGGTAATTATTATAATCGGAATTGCTCAACTACAGTAACAATATTAGATTTAATAGGAAATATATAAAAATAAGAGAATTAAATATTTATAGTCCTAGTAACAATCATACACTAGAAAGGGGAATGAAATTGAAAATATACAATATTGCGGTTATAGCCGGTGATGGTATCGGTCCAGAAGTTATTAATGAAGGCATTAAGGTGTTAAAGGCTGCTAGCGAAATTGCCCGTGAGTTCGAATTTGAATTTACCTATTTCCCTTGGGGATGTGAGTATTACTTAAAACACGGGAAGATGATGGATGAGGACGGACTGGAGAAATTAAAGGAATTTGATGCGATTTATTTAGGCGCTGTCGGATATCCAGGAGTTCCCGATCATATTTCCTTATGGGATTTATTGCTTAAGATTCGAAAAAGTTTTGACCAATACATTAATATTCGTCCGATTAAACGTTTAAAAGGTGCACCTTGTCCATTAAAAGAGGCAAAATTGGAAGACGTGGATATGTTATTTATTCGGGAAAACAGTGAAGGAGAATATGCGGGAGCTGGTGAATGGCTGTTTAAAGGGAAACCGGAAGAAGTCGTTTTGCAGACAAGCGTCTTTTCACGAAAAGGAACGGAACGCGTTATTCGCTACGCATATGAAACAGCACGAAAATTAGGAAAATCGTTAACGAGTATTAGCAAAGGGAATGCCCTTAATTATTCCATGGTCTTTTGGGATCAAGTTTTTGATGAGGTTGGGAAAGAATACCCAGATGTAAAAACGTATTCTTATCTTGTTGATGCAGCCAGTATGTACATGATCAAACAGCCCGAACGCTTTGAGGTGGTCGTGACTTCCAATTTATTTGGCGATATTTTAACAGATTTAGGAGCTGCCATTGCGGGTGGATTAGGGCTTGCTGCTGGGGCAAACATCAACCCGGAAAGAACGTATCCATCGATGTTTGAACCAATACACGGTTCAGCACCAGATATCTCTGGAAAAGGGATTGCAAATCCTCTAGCTGCTATTTGGTCCGCTAGCCAAATGCTTGACTTTTTCGGTTACGATCATCTTGGGAAATCTGTTCTGAATGCCATCGAAGGAGTTTTAAGTGAAAATGAAACATTAACACCGGATATGGGCGGAACCGCTACAACATCTGAAGTAGGAGATCGGGTTGTTGAAATATTAAAAAGCGGAAAGTGAGATTGATCAAATGAAAATCCTTTTTGAGCAACAATTTGCTCAAAAAGGATTTTTTCTATTGTGTATGGGCTATGGAAACCGAGAGATTTTTGTGCGAAACCGAGAGATTCGCGACGCAAACCGAGAGATTCGCGACGCAAACCGAGAGATTCTCACCCGAAACCGAGAGATTCCCACCCGAAACCGAGAGATTCTCACCCGAAACCGAGAGATTCCCACCCGAAACCGAGAAATTCGCGACGCAAACCGAGAGATTCCCACCCGAAACCGAGAGATTCCCACCCGAAACCGAGAGATTCCTGCGCTAAGCCGCTAGATTCTATCAAAAGACCGAGCGTTTCTCGTGCGAAAAAGACAACAATCCTTTTTATTTTTGCGCTAGCAGCCCTGCCCCTATTAATCCCGCTTTTTGATCAAGGGCTGCACGCTTTATTTGAATGGAATCTCGTAAACTTGGATAGACGAAATCCTTTACCTTGTCTTTTAGCGGTTCAAGGATGACATCCCCAGATTTCATGACCCCTCCGCCTAAAATAATCATTTCGGGATTGACCGTATGCACGATATTAGCAATTCCAATTGCTAAATAATGAACAGCACGGTCAATGATTTGTTTTGCTGTTTCGTTCCCTTCATAAGCTAGCTGAAATACTTCTTTGGCGCCTCCTTTTATTCCTAAAAGCCGGGCTCCCTCTCTTCCGATTGCGGTTCCACTTGCTAATGCTTCTAGCGCTCCCTTGTTGAGACCGGGTGCTCCTTCACCTGCTGGGTCGACGATCATGTTTCCGATTTCCCCGCAATTTCCTTGTGCCCCTTGGACAATTTTTTTGTTTAAAACATATCCGCCGCCAATTCCGGTACTTACTGTAATGTAAAAGACACTATTCACATCCTTTCCTGCTCCAACCGTTGCTTCCGCTAATGCTGCTGCATTTGCATCATTATCTAGTACGACAGGAAGATTCGTAGCCTTTTTAACTCGCTCGACTAAGGGAATATTTCGCCAGCCTGGAAGATTTGGCGGCTCTAATATAATGCCTTCAAATGGATTTAAAGGACCAGGTGAACCGATGCCAATGGCATGAATGTCCATTCCCTTTTTGACTTCTTCGATGAACTGAATCATTTGGTTTAGGACATAATTGGGCCCTTTTTCCGCATTTGTTGAACAAGATTTTTCTATTACTATCTGTCCAGCTTCATTGATCACTCCGACACGAAGATTCGTTCCTCCTAAGTCAACTCCAATCGTCCACAAAGCATTTCACCTCTTTATCCACCTATCGATTACAAGGATCTCTATCAATTCATCTCATCACTTAGATTATAAAGCTAACAGCCATTTTTTTGTCCATTTTTGCCGAAATTTTGGCTAAAACGATATTTTATTTTCTAAATTTTCTATTAATTAAGCGTTTTCACAATTGGTACGCTTTTTGCAATATAAAAGGCGAAAATATTTGAAAGGGGATGAAATGAATGAAAGCAGCAGTCGTAAATGAATTTAAAAAGGAGTTGGAGATTAAAGAAGTAGAAAAACCAACACTGGAAGAAGGCGAGGTTTTAGTACAAATTGAGGCGTGTGGTGTTTGCCATACAGATTTGCACGCCGCACATGGTGATTGGCCAGTCAAACCAAAGCTGCCTTTAATTCCAGGCCATGAAGGTGTCGGAATTGTCGTAGAGGTTGGCAAAGGGGTTAAATCGATTAAAGTTGGAGATCGTGTCGGCATTCCTTGGTTATATTCTGCATGTGGTGAATGTGAATATTGTTTAACTGGTCAAGAAACGCTTTGCCCACATCAATTAAATGGCGGATATTCTGTCGATGGCGGCTATGCCGAATATTGTAAAGCACCTGCTAACTATGTTGCGAGAATCCCTGACAATTTAGATCCTGTTGAAGTTGCACCAATCCTTTGTGCAGGTGTTACGACATATAAAGCATTAAAAGTTTCTGGGGCAAAACCTGGTGAATGGGTGGCCATTTACGGTATTGGGGGGCTCGGCCATATTGCCTTACAATACGCAAAAGCGATGGGGTTAAATGTTGTTGCTGTTGACATTAGTGACGAAAAATCGGAACTAGCCAAAAAATTAGGTGCTGACATTACGATTAATGGTTTAAAAGAAGATCCTGTACAGGCAATTCACGAGCAAGTGGGTGGCGTACAGGCAGCTATCAGTGTGGCCGTAACGAAAAAAGCATTTGAACAAGCCTATCAATCTGTTAAACGCGGAGGATGCCTAGTGGTGGTTGGACTTCCACATGATGATTTACCAATTCCAATCTTTAATACGGTGTTAAATGGGGTTACTGTAAAAGGATCCATCGTCGGAACTAGAAAAGATATGCAAGAAGCCTTAGACTTTGCTGCGCGCGGAAAGGTTCGCCCTATTGTTGAAACAGCTGCATTAGAAGACATTAATGATGTATTTCATCGAATGGAAAAAGGCCAAATTAACGGCCGCATCGTCTTAAACTTGAAGGAGGGAACAAGATGAGCACAGTTCAAGCCCCATTAAAAGAAAAAGTAGAAAAGTTTTCCCGAGAGGAAATATTTGGACCTGTTATTGCTGCTCTACCATATGAAGATTTGGATGAATTAATTGAGCGGGCCAATAATTCCAATTATGGATTGGCCGCTGGTGTTTGGACGCGCGACGTAGCCAAGGCTCACTACATTGCGAACAACCTCCGTGCCGGAACAGTTTGGGTGAACTGCTACAACGTTTTTGACGCAGCTAGCCCATTTGGTGGATATAAAGAATCAGGAATAGGAAGAGAAATGGGATCCTACGCTTTAGATAACTATACAGAAGTAAAAAGCGTTTGGGTCGCTATTAATTAATCATTTCCATCTCGTTTACTTTTCCATTCTCTGTAAGGTAAGCAAGCTAGTTGCTTACCTTTTTTATTTAAAGGATTTTCTTTTTTTTACATAGAATAATGAAAGAAAAAAGGATTTCACAAGTGTTGATTATCCATTATTTTACTTAAACATACAGAATCGTATGGCTGAACACAAGCTTTTCTGCCACATCCCTCGAACAAGAATGCCAGTGGACAAATTCATTTGGCCGCTGATGTTATTGTTCGGTAAGGGCATGCGTATAGCATGCCCAGTCGGCAAGCGAATCGCTTGCCGACTTCGGCAGAAAAGCTAGAAATAGAGCTATCTTAACTGGTTATTATTGGTTAATCAACACGCCTAAAAGGATTTGATGGAATGATGAACATCCATAAATTTATTATGCCGGAAATTATTTTTGGAAATGGGGCCATTGATCAAGTCGGGAATAGTTGTTTAAGGCTGGGAGCATCTAATGTGTTGATTGTCAGTGATCAAGGCATATCGGAAGCAGGATGGCTTGAGGCCGTCATGAAAAGCTGTGAAAAAGCAGGTTTAAAATACGAAACCTTTATCGATATTACGGTGAACCCAAAAGATATTGAGGTCGATAAAGGGAGAGATTTATATTTACAAAAAGAGTGTGATGCCGTGATTGGCATTGGAGGGGGAAGCGCCATTGATGCCGCTAAGGCGATTGCCTTGCTTGCGACAAATGGCGGTAACATTCACGATTATGAAGGAGTCGATAAAATTACCCATCCCCTGCCACCGCAAGTGATGATTCCGACCACAGCCGGATCAGGTTCTGAAGTGTCGCAATTTTCCATTATTTTAAATACAGAGCAGAAGAAAAAAATGACGATCATTTCTAAATCATTAATACCAGATATTGCTATTATTGATCCCGAAACACTTGTCACGAAAAGTGCACACTTAACAGCTTCCACCGGAATCGATGTTTTAACACATGGGATCGAATCTTATATTAGCTTAGCTGCTACCCCTTTAACAGATGTGTATGCGAGAAACTCCATCGCGCTTGTGGCCAACAATTTACGGCCTTCCGTAGCATCTAAATTAAATAAAGAAGCGAAAACAAATATGGCCATGGCAAGCCTGCAGGCAGGAATCGCTTTTTCCAATGCTATTTTAGGAGCTGTGCATGCTATGTCTCATGCTGTAGGTGGCAGATACCCGATTTTGCATGGTGATGTCAATTCAATTTTGCTACCACATGTGATGGAATTTAACTTAATAGCCAATCCGCCAAAATTTGCAGATATTGCTTACCAGCTAGGAGTAAAAGCTTGTGATATGTCTCATATGGAAGCGGGAAAAACAGCGATTGAATTTGTTAAGCAGCTCATTCATGATGTTGGTGCACCAACAAAATTATCGGAAATTGATGTCAAAAAAGAAGAGATTCCGCAGATGAGCATTTCTGCTTTAAACGATGCATGTATGATTACAAACCCTAGAGATGTAACAGTTGAAACAATTGAAGAATTATTTAGAAAGGCTTGGTAAAAGTGTTATTACAAGAACGGCAACAAATGATCAATAAATTAACAGGTGTCCAGTCATCGAAAAAAAGCTACTACAATGAAATGAAAATCATGGTAAGGGAACTCAAAAAGAAAAACATGCAATTAGAAGTCATCAACGAGGTCAATCGGAGCTTTAATATCGACATGTCGATGGATGAAATGCTGAAAAATATTTTTGAAAAGCTGAAAAGCTTTTTCCCACTCGAACGAATCAGCCTATCTTTGTATGAAAATGATATGCTGACATTATCCAATGTTTACCCTTTACATTCATTATATTATCCCATTGGCTTTGTTTTCCCGAAGCAAAATTCTTTGTATTGGCAAGCAATTCAATCGCTTAAGAAAATTTTTTTTCAAATGAAGGAAGACAATCCTTTTTATGTAGAGAAAAAGGGCTATCAATCCTTAGGCATTCAAAGTGCTTTAGTCATCCCACTCGTAAGCAAAGAAGTAAAAATAGGTGTCTTAAGTATAGGAAGTAATAAAGTCAATAATTTTGATGATTCAGATCTCTCTTTTTTTCAGCAGCTATCTGATCAAATCGCTGTATGTATTGAAAATGCCCGCCTTTATCATAAAGTCCTGACAAATCAAAAAGAATGGGAAGAAACGTTTCGGGCTGTATCTGATATGATATTTATTACAGATTTAGAAGGAAATATATTGAGATCAAATGATGCCGCAAAAGAATATTTTCAATCGGATTTCATTGATCAAAATATACAAGACTTATTAAGGATAGAGGATAAAAAGTCCTTTCAAGAAAAGTATCTTTCGATCAACCAAAATATTTATCAAGAAATTCATATTGAAAACTATGTTTACGAGTTCCGCTCCTTTCCAATCGTCAATAGAAATCAAGAAGCTTACGCTTATATTATTTATATTAATGATATTTCAGAAAAACGAAAAATGGAGGCGCAATTAGTTCAGTCTGCTAAACTAGCCGCAATTGGCGAAATGGCAGCTGGAGTTGCCCATGAATTAAATAATCCATTGACTGCCATTCTTGGAAACTCCCAGCTATTATTAAGAACCGTTCGAGAGGATCATAGTTCTTACAAACTTTTAACCGACATTTACTCATGCGGAAAACGGTGTAAATCGATTATTCAAAACTTGCTAACCTTCTCACGACAAGATGAATATTTATTTGAAGAATGTTCGATCAATGAAGCAGTCGAACAAGTATTAGGGATTATCGGGGATCAAATTCAGCATCAACAAATTATCATTGAAAAAGAACTGAACGAATCGACCAATCCTATTTTAGGAAATATTCAACAAATTGGACAAATCATTTTAAATTTATTAATCAATGCAAAAGATGCTCTTGAGGAAAAAGGTATAGAACGAAAAGTAATCAAAATCGAAACAAAAGAAATGATCGAAAATGATCAAAAGTGGGTATGCCTTTCTGTCAAAGATAATGGAATCGGAATACAAAAGCAATTTCTTCAAGAAATATTTAACCCTTTTTATACAACAAAACGACCCGGTAAAGGAACGGGACTAGGTTTGTCCGTTAGTTTAGGAATTGCGGAAACACATGGAGGGACCATTCACGTAAATAGCCAATATGGGGAAGGCAGTGAATTTATATTAAAACTCCCAGCAAAACAATGAAAAGAAAGGGAGGTCATGATCTTTGAAAAATATACTCATTATCGATGACGAGAAAGAGGTCGGAAACTTTTTCCGCCATCTTTTAGAAGAAAAGGGATACACTGTAAAAGTGGGATTAAATGGAGAGGACTTTAAAAAATTCATTCAACAAGACTTGTTTGATTTAGCCTTAATTGATGTAAAGCTTCCCGATACAAATGGCCTCGAATTGCTGAAACAATTAAAAGCAACACACCCTCTTTGCAAAGTTGTGATTATGACGGGATATAGTACAGTGAAGACAGCCGTAGAAGCTATTAAAAATGGGGCGAGCGATTATATTGAAAAGCCTTTTGATGATATTACGCAATTGGAACAAACATTGGAAAATTTATTAAGCGACGAGGAAGCTTCATCCCAAACGGACGTTGATAAATTAGCTGATACGCTAGGGTTTATTATTGGAAACAATCAAGGGATGAATGAACTAGTGAAGCTAGCTAGGAAAATTGCTAAAAAAAATATTAACGTGTTAATTGAAGGAGAAACGGGAACAGGAAAAGAAGTGCTTGCCCATTTTATTCACCATATGAGCTTAAGATACGATCAGCCTTTTATTCGTATCAATTGTGGAGCTGTTTCAGAGACTTTATTAGAAAGTGAATTATTTGGACATGAAAAAGGTGCTTTTACAGGAGCTATTAAACAGAAAAAAGGAATTTTCGAAGTAGCGAATAATGGAACGTTATTTTTAGATGAAATTGGTGAAGCGAGCCAAGCAATTCAAGTACAGCTATTAAGAGTATTAGAAACCGGGGAATATATTAGAGTAGGCGGCGAATCAATCCGCAAAACGAATACACGCATTATTGCAGCAACAAATAAAAATTTAGCCCAAGCTGTACAAGAAAAAACGTTTCGAGAGGATCTATTATATCGTTTAGATGTCGTAAAATTAAGCATTCCCCCGCTGAGAAAAAGAATGGAAGATTTACCACTATATCTTGATCATTTTTTAAAAAAACTAGGCGCTTCTCACCTAGCCTTTTCAAATGAAAGCATTAAACTTATGAAAAGCTATTCATGGCCAGGAAATGTAAGAGAATTATTTAACATCGTCAAAAGAGCTGTGACCTTAGCAGATGGGGAGACCAACACGATTACTCCAAAATATTTACCCGATAAATTGAAATCAAATTCAGATTCCCAGAAAAATGAATGGAATCTTGTGAATGATGATTTAGAAGCATATTTAACAGAATGGACCAATCAAATATTATCTTTTTGGAAAGAGCAAGATCACATTGACTTAGAAAAAGTATTAGCTTCCGTAAAAAATTTAGAAAAACAAATCGGACGATTATTCGTTTTGAAAGCCTTAAAAAAACACGCCGGAAACCGTAAGCAAACAGCAGAGGATTTAAATATTTCGAATCGTAAGCTAAGATATTTATTAAACGAAAAAGGGAAAATGTAAAGTGCTAGAACCACTTGAGTCTCCTTTCAATGGTGGAAGGAGACTTTGGATTTTCAGTGCTTTCGATCATGCAAAAAGGCTACTTCTGCTTTTTTTTTATGCTTCGATTTGCACTTGTATTTCAGATAAATACTCCTCTTCATTTTTAGTGATAAATTGGTCAAAAATTGTTCGGATAATAAAGTCTCCTTTTATTTGATAATTCTTTTGTTGTATATAGTCATGAAGCAATTGAACATATGTTGGTGCGGTAAGATGTCCACCACGAAAATAAATACAGGCATAGTCCCCTTTTGGAAGAGTTGTTACCATATGATGTGCACCGTAAATTTGCCCTTTTTCTACCTCTTCTAAGATGAGGAAAATCGAACTATAATCAAAAAAGCTTTTTCTTTTAAAATGATCTTCTGAAAGTGTAAATCCCACTTTTCCAATAAATATGGAAGCAAATTGATAGGATTGCTTTTTTAATTTTCTTACAGAAAGTTCCAAGTCGTAAAATGAACGAATCTTTTCTCGTATTTGGATAATGGTTCTCTCATCTATCGTTTTAACATATGGTGAACCTATATTGGTTAAATTTTTCGCTTCTTCAAACTCTTTAATTCTTGCCTCTAATTTTTTCTTTGAGATTTCTAATTCTTTTATTTTATTTTCCATTATTTCCTTATGATTGCACAATGTTTGTAAAAAATCATCGATATCACGGTTAGAAATTTGTTTTTTTATTTCTTTAAGCGGAACGCCTAACATTTTTAGATAGTTAATAATATCCAATAATTTAAATTGCTCAATGGAATAATAGCGATACCCGTTTTCCGGATCCACTTGAATCGGATTAAATAAATCAATTTCATCATAATACCGCAATGTTTTTACAGAAACATTGTGGAGTTTTGACATTTGACCTATCGAAAACTTATTTTCCACCAACCTTCGCCTCCATATTGTTTGATGAAAACTATTCTAAACTTTGTATTCTATTATTTTACACAAATTTACAATCATACAAAATAGAGCCAAGCGCCTTCATGACCTATCAATAAGGAGCTTGGCTTTATGGAAGAACTTTTAAGGTAGAGCAGGATTTTTAAATCTTCTCTTTTTTTCGGAACGAAACAATTGGAAGCAACTCACCTGTAAAAATATCTTCAACTGGTACTGCTTCATTTCTCCAGCTTTCAGGTGGCAATGCTCCCCAAAACGTTGCGCGCTGCGGGTCGTCAAGATCCCATTTAATTGGTTCCCAGTCCGGATCATTCGTGAAATAATCTCCTGTATATAATTCAATACGGTTTCCATCAGGATCTCTTAAATAAACAAAGAAAGCATTGGAGGTACCATGTCTTCCTGGAGAACGTTCAATATTTGAATAATATCCTAAAGAAGCAAGATGATCACATGCATCTAAAATCGATTTAGCATCATCCATCCAAAATCCAGTATGATGATATCGCGGACCAGTTTCACTAATAAGCGCTAAATCATGAACGCTAGGTTTTCTATGCATCCAAGCGGCCCAAATATTTTCATGATCTCCTTCTTTTCTAACAGTATATTCAGAAGTTTTAAATCCTAAGTGGTTGCTATACCAATCGTAAAGTTCATCAATATTCGTAATTAAACAGTTTGCATGGTCAATTCGTTTAATTTTTACATTGCCTTGAAGATGGTATTTTTGCAGCATTCTTTCAGCTTTATCCATTTCATAAAAGAATTCTACAGGTATTCCCCCTGGATCCTGGATACGTAACGCACGGCCTTGACCTTTTTCCTCCCCAGGAGCAATCCAACGTTTTTTAATGCCTAAACTTGTAAACAATTTGTCTAACTCATCCAAATCTTTGTCAGCGCTTACACGATAAGCGATGTGCTTTAAACTTGCTTGCTCGCCTTTCGTTAGTATTAAACAATGGTGATTAGCGTCTTCAATAGCCCTTAAATAAATATGTTGTTCGTCTGATTCTGTTTCAATAAATCCTAAGCCTTCACAGTAAAAATGGCGCGCCCTATCTAGATCTGTTACCGTTACTTCTACATGATGCAAACGAACGATATCAAAGTTTTTATTAGCCACTCTCATCTTCCTTTCCTTTAGATTATTTATATTTTCATCATAAACCCTCTAGTAACTGGAGACTCAATAACTATTCTTTAATTTTCAATATTTTTAAAATATTCCTCTTTTCTAAAAGATTGCTGCTTTGCCATATCTTTTCGACTGTCCAGGCAAGCGACACGCTTGTTGTGTCACACTATAGTGTGACGAGAACCGAACAAAAGGCCATAGTCGGACAAATGTAATTTGTCCGACCAGGTGCTTTGTTCGGTTCATGGACAGTCGAAAAGCAACAAAGTTTACGAAACAGCCAAAAATATTATTGGTTCTTTGCAAGTCGTTCTTTATCTTGAATTATTTTAACATTCTTGATCAGTAAATTTACTTGATATAAAAAGTGGATAACTCTTGGCACCTACCCTTTAGTTATCCACATGTATGGAATCAAGTTTCAATTTCAGTTAATGATAAGAAATACGGTTCAAAAGTTAAAGATAATGAATGGATATTGCCAAACAACTTTTATTTCATAAAGCTTGGCAAAAAGGTGACTAACTGAGGGAAAGCAATAAGTAACGCTATACAAGCAACCATAGCCATGATCATAGGTGTAACCCCTCTAAAAATTGTCTGAATTGGAATATCCGAAGCCACACCTTTAATAACATAAACACTTATGCCAAGAGGAGGTGTTAATGAACCAATATTTATTGCCATAACCATAATGACGCCAAACCAAATCCCACTAAAACCTAACTCTGTAATAATTGGGTAAATGATTGGCAATGTAAGAACAATTAAGGAAAGACCCTCTACGAAACACCCTAAGATAAACAATGCGATTAAAATGAGAATCAAAATAATATATGGATTTAAATCAAGGTTGGCTACAAAGCTTGTAAGCTTAACGGGAATTCTCGTGATTGTTAAAAATTGACTAAAAAGAGTAGCACCAATTAATATTAAAAAAATATATGCTGTTAACCGAACGGATTCATTAAAAGACATCTTCAGCTTGTGAAGATCCAGCTTTTTAGATATTAAAGCAAAAATCAGGGCGCCAAATGCACCAACTCCAGCTGCTTCTGTTGGTGTGAATACTCCTAAATAAATACCACCAATGCTAATAAGAAATAAACCTAAAAAAGGCCATACATTTTTTAAGGAATTTAATTTTTCAGAAAAAGCGGCTTTTTCCGCTCTTACAGGTGCCAAAGCAGAATCGCGCCTAACTAGGATGGCGATTGTTAGCATAAAAATGAGCATCTGTAAAATTCCCGGTATTATTCCTGCGATTAATAGTTTACCAATTGGTTCCCTTGTTAGAATGCCGTATAAAATTAAAATCACGCTTGGTGGAATAAGTATTCCTAATGTCCCACCTGCTGCTACACATGCTGTTGATAAACTTGGTTTATAATTATATTTCTTCATTTCAGGCAGAGTAATTTTCGCAACTGTAGCGGTTGTCGCATTTAAAGAACCTGAGATGGCAGAAAAAATAGCGGCTGTTCCTATTGTAGCCATAGCTAATCCTCCGCGCAGATGTCCAATCCAGCTATCTACAGCACTATATAGATCTCTTCCCAATCCGGTATAAGACAAGATCATTCCCATTAAAATAAATAAAGGAATAACACTTAAAGAATATGAACTCGCTGTATCAAATGGCGTCCTTCCTAACTGTGTAAACGCAATATCCCAACCCCTAATGAAACTAGTTCCTATTAGCCCAACTAATATTAATGAAATTCCGACTGGAACCTTTAATAAAAATAACATGATTAATACTGCAATTCCTATTAATCCTATCATTTCAGGACTCATGATCTTTTACCACCTTTTGTGCATAATCAATGGTATATAATAATGCGGTTAAAGCAAAAACAACTGCCCCTATTGCAGCTAGGATGGCGAATACATACACTGGTAAACCTAAATCTCCTGTTACAGTATTTGAATTCAATAACCGTTGTGAATTCTCTAATAAACTCCATGCAACCAGAACCATTAATCCTGCAATTAATAGATTGATAACACTTTCAAAAATCCATTGAATTTTTTTCGGGAATTTTTCAACTATAAAATCAACAGTAATATGCTCGTTTTGCAAATGTGTATAAGCTAAACCTAAAAATATGACTATGCATAGCCCAAGCTCCGTAAAATCGACTGTCCCTTTGATAGGGCGATGAAAAAGCCAGCGGCCAAGTACATCAAATGTCACCATAAACATCATAAGTGCAAGAATGAGTTGGGCTACATAATGTAGCCCTTTGCTAAGCATATGAATGATTTTCTCCATAAGGATCACACCTCTATTACTTGAGTTCCTTTTTCAACTCTAAAGCACGGTCATAGATCTTTTGCCCCGGATACCCTTGCTTTTCCATTTCGTCGATCCATTGTTGAGCAATTGGCTCCAATGCTTTTTGCCATGGAGTTAACTTATCACCAGTCAATTCAATAAATTCTGCACCATTTTTTTCAGCAAGCTCACGCCCTTTCTGGCCATCAATATCAAACACGCGGCCCGATTTTTCAGACGCAGCCATTCCTGTTAAGCTATTCAACAGTTCTTTATCTGAATCTGATAAGCTATTATAAGTGTCAGAATTCATAACACTAAAGAAAGGTGTGGCTGAAAAGTTGCCTACAGTAATATATTTTGCTATCTCATGGAAATTAAAATTATAGAGTGTTTCCAATGGAACCATTGCAGCGTCAATAACTCCTCTTTCTAATGATTCATAGACATCGCCCATTGGCATTGATACTGGGGTAGCTCCCAATGCTTCTAAAATTTTATTTCCAAGCGGTGATGGAGAACGCACCCGTAATCCTTTTAAGTCCTCAGGAGTTTCAATTTTATGCGTTTTGCTAATAATTTGGGCAGGTTCAGCAGTGAACAAGAATAAAGGAACCGTATCCTTGTGTTCAGCTTGTATTTCTGGAAACTCTTCATAAAGAGTTTGTATAATTTTGGAACCATGTTCAGCTGTTTCGGCTAAAAATGGCAATTCAAGAACAGATACTAGCGGGAATCGTCCTGGTGTATAACCGTGTACACTTAAAGCGATATCTGCTTCACCCGTTACTGCCATATCATATTGGGATCCTGCATCCCCTAATGCATTAGCTGGATAAAGCTCATAAGTAATTCTTCCATCTGTTTGTTTTTCTAACTCACTCCCAATCCCCTCAAATATCTCTGTCTGAATTGGATGCTGACCTGGAAGGAAATGGGAAATGATTAAATTGTGTGATGTTCCTTCACTTGAATCTTTTCCAGTTTCCTGAGTTCCACTGCAAGCCGCTAACACTAATAGCATCAGCGCCAAAAACATAAAGCCTATTTTTTTTCTGAAAATTAGTTTTGTCACTTTTGATTTCCCCCTTATTGTGATGATATATGGTTATAAACCAGGATTGAGTTTTGCTCTCTCCTGTTGAAAACGTTTTCATTAATTCGTTTCTTCTAAACCTATACAGTACTAGAAGCTGCTTTCTATCCAGTCAAGTACTATAAACCAAAATTTTATTTAGCAAGCGTTTTCACATTCTTGTGAAGTGAATGCAATCTAGAATAGTGTAAATCATGTTATCGCTAGAACCTATAACTCTCTTTAAGTGGATGACGGGTAGATCTAAAGTACTTATGATCCAATAAAGGGACTAAAATTATATATCTTATCTGTAAGTTATTATATATAAAATCATATATTATTTCAATGATTTTTTTTGATAAATTTCATAAATTGATAATTTTCAGAATATAAAACTTCACATATCCTATTGAGTTTATTTTTTAGGCTGTTTTCGTAAACTTTGTGCTTTTCGACTGTCCATGAACCGAACAAAGCACGTGGTCGGACAAATGTAATTTGTCCAACCATCTCATTTTGTTCGGTTCACGTCACGCTACACGCGTGATATAGCAAGCGTGTCGCTTGCTTGGACAGTCGAAAAGCTATGGTAAAGCAACAATCTTTTAGAAAAGAGCTATTTTTTAAATCTTTTATGGACGACTTCTACACTAAAAAGAGTGCCCAATAATTTATTTTTTTGGCCACCTTTTTAATGATTGCTATGAAGTTTGTATGCCGAATCATCTTTGCGAGCGCTTCAGTTTTTTTGTATCAAAACCGCTTTCTCCTTTGTTTCTTCCAGCTTTTGATTTTTGCTACTAAACATATAAAATACAAGAATGAAAAGAATACATATTGAGGAGTAACCAAACATTTCTCTATAACCGAAGATGCCAGCAACCATGCCAAAAATCGGAGACCCAAGCGCCATCCCTAGATCCATACCCGTAAATATCATAGCATTGGCCGTTCCTTTCTTTTCACGGGCTACTAGGCTTACCGCCCATGATTGAAGGGTTGGTTGCAATATTCCATAACCAATTCCATAAAAAAAAGCTGCAGCTATTAGGACAAATAGATGATTGGCAACAGCGAGTAATAGTAAACCAATCAATCCGGAAATACTACTTGGATAAATTAAGACTTTATAACCAAAACGGTCAAAAACCTTCCCTGAAATTGGGCGGATTAGCAGCATGACAAACATAAAGATGAAAAAAAATAGCGAAATCTTTGCTCCAAGACCTACTTCTTCACCAAGGCCACCCATAAAACTAAACACCGCTCCAAACGTTATACAAAGAAAAAAAACTAAAACACTAGGAAACAATGCTTTTTTATCAAAGATATCATGGATGATAGAATGATCCATCTTCGTTTCTTTTCCAATAAAAATATTCTTTATAAATAAACTAAAGCAAAATACAGACAAAATGATAACAAGGGCCAAAAGAAGGATATTTTGAAAAGAAAAGGAATTATAAATATATAAAGCTAATGCAGGGGATAAACTGGCTCCTAAGCTTGTCGCCATACCAAAAAATCCAATCCCCTCTCCTGTTCGCTCAGTTGGAATGATAGAAGTTGCTAAAGTTGCTAATAGTGTGGTAATAATGCCAAATGCCGCTCCCTCTATAACCCTTATAATAATTAAAAAGGGGATGGATGTGCTTCCATAGCTAATCAACATACTAATAGCAACAAAGAGTAAAGTAATACTAATCGTTTTTTTTATATTTAATTGATATAAAAAAGCGCTAACAAAAGGGCGAGAAAAAATAGCAGCCATCATAAAAGCCGTTGTCATTATACCACCTAGTGCTGGTTGGCCACTTATTTGTGAAACAAAAATCGGAAATCCAGCATTTAACATGTGTAAACTAAGAAAAAATAAAAATGTTATCAAAATAACAAGAAAAAATTGTGAAGTCCATAACCTTGTTTTAATTTGAGTTATAACTCATCCTTCCTTTCTTTCAACTTAGGATGTTTTTCATATTTTTCAATGATAAGGTAAGCTGTTTGTCGTATGACAAATTTCCCCCTATTTAAAAACAAATTCAACTGAAAGAAATTCAGTTGAATTTGTTTGGGGTATTTATGAAAGTTTTTTTCGATTTCTAAAGGCTTCAGCTGTATTTAACTTGTGTTGACGGACAAATTCTTCAATTTGATTAGGCGGCGCCTTTTCCCGCAGTAAACGAATGATTTCTTCATGCTCTTTAATAGACTCTTTTGACCGCTGGGGAACAAGGGTAAAACCATATGTCCGAATACGCTTCATCCGCTGCCAAATTTGTTTAATTTGCTCTTCTAAGAAGGTATTGCCGCAATTTTCATAAATTAATGTGTGAAACTGATAATTTAATTCACTAAATAATTCAAATTCAAAATCTATAAGCGACTGTCTCATTTTTTCATTTAGTTCTTCTAATTGTTTAATTGTCTCCTCCTTTATGAAATTTGAACTTAAAACAGTCGCATATCCTTCTAATACCGCCAAAACAGATATCGTTTGCAAATACTCTTTTTCATTAATATTGCTAACAACTGCACCGCTATATGGTTTGTACTGAATCAATCCCTCTGCTTCTAATTGGCGGATAGCCTCCCTTACAGGAATACTGCTAAGATTTAATTCCTTAGCAATTTGATCAATAACAATTCGGTATCCGGGACCATAGGAACCGTTTTCAATTCGAGAAAGAATGTATTCATATGCCATTTGTGTTTTGTTTTTTACACCCTGTTTCATATTTATATCCTATACTAAATAATATATATTAACAAGTATTCAATACTTTTTAGCCTTGCTGAGCCGAAACAGTTGAACCTGTTTTTGATTTACCAAACTGTGGAATATGGTGATCGCCAATGGCTACATGAATAACTTTAGGTTCTGTATAAAATTCGAATGCGTAATGTCCTCCTTCTCTTCCGATTCCACTATCCTTTGTCCCTCCAAACGGAATACGAAGATCACGGACATTTTGGGCATTAATCCAGATCATACCTGCTTCAATCGCACGTGATACCCGGTGTCCTCTCTTAATATCATTGGTCCAAACAAAACCTGCTAACCCATATTTTATATCATTTGCCATTGAAATGACTTCCTGTTCGGTTTCAAACTCAATCACAGCCATCACAGGACCGAAAATTTCTTCCTGGCACACTCTCATTTCATTTCTTGCGTTTAATAATAATGTTGGTGGTACAAAATTTCCTTTTTTAAATTCTTCTGGAACGACCCCTTGAACCACTTCGCAGCCTTCTTCTTTCGCTAATTCGATATATGAATTTACTTTGTCAAAATGTTTCTTTTCGATTAAAGGACCAAGCTCCGTGGAAGGATCCATTGGATCGCCAATTTTGATATTGGCTACACGTTCTTTTAATGCTTCAACGAATTGATCTTTAATATTTTTATGAAGAAACACACGAGCATTTGAAGTACAACGTTCACCATTAAAAGAGAAGATTCCCCATATAGCCGCATCCAATGCGCGATCTAAATCAGCATCGTCAAATACAATCAAAGGAGATTTTCCTCCCAGCTCCATTGACGTTTTCTTTAACGTGTCTGCTGAACTTTTAATAATGGTAGATCCCGTTGTCGTTTCTCCTGTGAAAGAAATGGCTTTTACATCCGGATGGGCTGTTAATGAAGCACCAGCTGTTTCTCCAAACCCATGCACAACATTGAAAACACCTGCCGGCAATCCAGACTTATGAATGATTTCAGCTAATCTATTAGCAGTTAATGGGGAGAGTTCAGCTGGTTTTAAAACAACCGTGTTGCCTGTTGCTAAAGCTGGAGCAACCTTCCATGTTTCTAGCATAAATGGTGCATTCCATGGTGTAATTAAGCCTATTACCCCTAACGGCTCATAAACCGTATAGTTGAGAAACAAATCATCTACAGGGTAGCTTTCACCATGTAATTTTGTTTGCACCATTCGTGCATAAAAGCGAAAGTTTTCAGCAGCGCGAGCTACTTGTTTTTTCGTTTGGCTAATAGGAAGTCCCGTATCTAATGATTCTAAAACAGCAATTTCTTCTGCTTCCTCTTCAATTAAGTCAGCGATTTTGTAGATGTATTTCATCCGTTCATCTAATTTCATCGATCCCCATGGACCAAGTTCAAAGGCATTTTTAGCTGCTTGTACGGCAAGATCGATATCTTCCTTAAACCCTTCAGCTACTTCATTAATGACGTCGTTGTTAAAAGGGTTAAAATTCTGAAAGCTTTTATTAGCTACTCCTTCAACGAATTCTCCATTTATATAATGAAGAACTTTCCCAACCTGATATTCGGTCATTTTTTCCCCTCCCAGTATCTTTACTTTTGGCTGTTTTCGTAAACTTTGTTGCTTTTCGACTGCCCATGAACCGAACAAAGCACGTGGTTGGTCCAATTACATTTGTCCGACCATCGTCTTTTGTTCGGTTCACGTCACACTAAAGTGTGACATAGCAAGCATGTCGCTTGCCTGGACAGTCGAAAATCTATGGTTGTAAAGCAACAATCTTTTAGAAAAGAGCCTTACTTTTTATATCGCTTGTGAATATTATTATGTTTGTAGGTACCAAATTTGCTAAATTCATATAGTTCTAAAGACAAGGCAAGATACCGTTTTTCATAAAGCTCTGAAAAATGATCTTTTATAACGGCAAAAATTTCATCACAAACAGCTTTCTTATCTTCATCAGAACGTCCGGCCCCAATTTTTAACGTTCCATGGACAAAAGCATCATTTTCCGTTCCATCCGCAACAAAATAATGTTTTAATTCTATCGCTCTTGATCGTATACCCCCGATTGGGAATATATCACTCCGTGAAATAAGCACTTGATTAATTTTTTTTAATAAATCTGGAATGTTCGCTTCGTCTTTAATATTGTCCGTATATTCTAATATAAAATGCGGCATTTAACGTCTCCCCTTTAAAATTTTCAAATGGTATCCTAAGGAGATCTCTATTAAATTAAATTAAGTAATTGACTAATCGTCCAATTCCTTCTATTTCTGTTACGACTTCATCTCCAGCCTTCACATTGACAGATCCTTTCGGTGTTCCAGTCAGGATCATATCCCCACGATTAAGAGTCATATAGCTGCTTAAATATTCAATTAATTTTGGAATCGTAAAAATCATATCTCGAGTGCTACCTTCTTGTACCAATGTACCATTTACAAATGTTCGCAATGTTAAATTCATCGGATCGGCTACGTCCTCTTTATCGACAAGCCAAGGGCCAATTGGTGTGCACGTATCACGGTTTTTAACACGAAAATTCGGACGATAATAGTTTTCTAAGTAATCTCGAATCGCATAGTCATTCGCAACGGTGTATCCTAACACATAATCGTAAGCATCTTCCGCCTTCACATTTCGAGCCATTTTCCCAATAACCGCCACTAATTCACATTCATAATGCATAAACGTTGCATCACTAGGCCTTTTCGTTTCAGAACGATGACCAATAAGAGTATTGGGGCCTTTTAAAAAAACAAGCGGTTCTTTCGGGGCCTCAAATAAAAGCTCTTTTGCGTGATCCGCATAGTTTAATCCTAAGGCAAAAATGGTTCTTGGCTGTACTGGCGGAAGCCAAACCACTTCCCCCTCCTTAACAATACGGCCGTCGCTTAATTTAAGAAAACCATTATCCTCTACTGCATCATAGACTGTTCCATTAAAGGCAACACGTGAGCGTTTCATCTTAAAGCCCCCCTCATCCATTCGTTCTCATGTACAACAGAATTTTCAAGACTACCAATACCTTCAATTTCAATTCGCACCTTATCTCCTGCTGTCACAATGGGGGCATTTTCGGGAACTCCTACTAACAATACATCTCCCTGATAAAACGTCATAAAATCAGTAATATCAGCAATTAACTGCTCAACAGGACGTATTAAATTTCCTGTATGATTGCTCTGAACTAAATTTCCATTCACTTCTACTTGAATATTTAATGTGTTGGGATTGTCGATTGCTTTTTTATCAATTACCCATGGCCCAATCGGAGAAAAACCATCTCTTGCCCGTTCTTTTATAGCTGGACGATAAATGCTTTCATGCGGAATCGTAACATCATTTACAATCGTATAACCGACCACATAATCGAGGGCGTTTTCTACATTTACCTTTGTTGCCATTTTGCCAAAGACAACCCCCAGAGCTGCTCCCATTTGTAAATGAGACGCATCTTGTGGCAACGGGATCGAACCTCCACAAATGTTTAATGTATTGGCAGGCTTTATATATAAAATAGGAGCTTTCGGGGGTTCTTGATAAGGAGGATGTTCCATTTTTTCACGATATTTTTCATATTCTCCTTCATAATTTAGCAAAACCCCATATATCGTACCGGATATAGGCGCTTCCAATAAAATCTCATTAGCACGATAAGAAGCACCGTTTAATATAACTGTATTGTTTACTGGGTCTACCTCAGCTTCCGTTATATGAGGCATTCCCGATATTTTTAAAAAAGCCTTAACCATTTGCCTCACCCCTTGATTGACTATGCGACACTCCTTTACTACAAAATGTTAGCTTTTCACTTTGCTTAACAATTGATATTTCACTAATGTTTGCTTTATTTTTTCTTGATTTTCCTCTGATGGCAGGTCAAGTGGGAGTCTGAGCTTTGGTGTAATTTTACCAAGCATTCCTAATGCTGCCTTAACTGGCCCTGGATTCGTTTCAATAAATAAAACATCATTTAACTCCATTAATTCAAAATGAAGGTCCTGAGCTCGTTTCACATCCCCTTCAAACCAAGCATTATGCATTTCAGCTACTTTTCCTGGAACGATATTTGCTGTTGCACTAATAGATCCAGCTCCTCCAATAGCTAACATTGGATAGCATAATAGCTCAATACCAGAGAATAGGAGGAAGTCTCTTCCGCAAGCGTGCAGTACACGGTTTACATGTTCAAAGTCTTTATTGGATTCTTTTACACCAATAATATTTGAACAGTCCTCTGCTAAACGGGCCATCGTTTGGACTTCTAAATTCATGGCTGTTCGTCCTGGAATGTTGTAAATAATAATCGGTATATCTACAGAATCTGCGATAGCTTTAAAGTGTTTATATAATGCATGCTGCGACGGCTTATTATAATAAGGAACAATCACCATTGCCGCATCTGCCCCAATTTCCTGAGCGAATTTCGTTAATTCAAGAGCTTCAGCATGGTTAGTCGATCCAGTTGCAGGTACAAATGGCACACGCCCGTTTACTGTTTCTTTCGCCATCTTCATGACTTGTTTCCGTTCTTCAATTGTTAAAGAACTCGGTTCCCCTGATGTTCCCGTTACAGAAATCCCGTGACTTCCGCTTTCAATTTGCCAATTAATTAAACCTTTCATTGTTTCAAAGTCGATATTCCCATCTTGATCAAAAGGTGTCACCACTGGTGCAATCGAACCTTTTAATCTTTGTTTTATTTCTTCGTAAGACATAGATATATACCTCCTATCGTTATTCTCATAAATAATTTCGAAAAAACTGAAAACTTTACTTTATTATATATATAATCATATATGATTTCAAATAAAAAAATAATCGTTATATAGCTAACTGCATATTTTCGAAAAAGTTTTTTATATCTTTTATTGGTAATCTCTTTATAAATTTTATTTTCGCGATCTCATCGCTACTCATATCATCAAATCCAATCACAGCACCTTCTAAAATATTAAGAGTTTTTTCTGATATATGAATCATACAATTATATATGCTGCCCTCCAATACTAATCGAGCATCATAAATACCTGATTTCGGAAGCATATATTCTTCATTTATTAGAATTTTAAAAGATTTTGCCCCCTTAGTTTGCTCTGACAATTGATGAATAGTACCTAATATTGAATAGTAATCTCCCAAATAATAAGGAATCTCATGTACCATACCTGAAATGAGCAAATGGCGAATCATTGTAGAGCTTATTTTTTTATTTTTATATTTCATTTCCGAAACAGCTGTGACTTCAAATAACCCTTTTCCACCCTCTTCTAGTCTCTGCATATTTCCTTTCCCTTTATAGCCGAACGTAAAGTCGAAACCAGCAACCGCATGTTTGCACATTAACTTTTTAAGAAATTGGTGCACAAATTGCTCATGGGTTATTTTCGCAAAATCCATATCAAAGTTTACAATGAATAATTTTTCAACTCCTAATTCAGCAAAAATTTCTTTTTTGACTGAAAGAGGAGAAAGATATGAACACACTTTCTTATCTGTTTGAATAATTTGACTTGGATGTGGAAAAAACGTCATAACAGCCAGTGTTAAATTTTTTTCTATTGCAATTTGCTTGGCTGTTTCAATAATTTTTCTATGACCTAAATGGATACCATCAAAAAAACCTAGAGCCATGACACATGGTTCAAATTGATGGTCATGAAAACTCATTTTCCTATCGATATGGATGACCTCCATCGATTCACCCCACATTCGAAGGATTAGCTATATTTCTATATTTTCCTTCAAAGAATAACAATGGATCTCCATCATTCATATGAATATTTGTTACTTTGCCAATATATAAAGTATGGTCGCCAGCAATATGCGCATCATATACATCACATAAAATGCTTGCTAGCGAGTTCGGTAAAATTGGATGGCCATCAATCCAATCAAAATCTACTTTTCGATCTTCCTTTAACTGTCCCGCAAAAAGCATTGACATTTCCTTCTGATCTTCAGACAAAATGTTGACCGTAAACTTTCCGGTCTCTTTAATCATTTCATTCATTTTAGCCTTTTCACCAACAGAAATAAGAACTAGCTTCGGATCTAACGATACAGACATAAATGCATTTGCGGTCATTCCACGTACTTCTCCATTTTGAGAAGTCGTAATAACGGTCACTCCTGTTGCAAATTTCCCCATTGCATTTCTAAATGTACGATCATCCATCTCTTTCATCCTCCTTCATTTTTGCCCGTTCCTGTTTAGGCATTTTCTCCATCTTTTCACAAAGCTTGAATGTAGCAAATCGCCATTTATTTTCTATTATTTGGATAAAAAGGAGGAGCAAATTGTTCTGCTCCTACCAAAGCTCGATTCATGACCGCTACTCTTTTCTTATAAAACTACTTAACATTTATACGCCTTAATCAATCTAATCATGTAACTGTAGTTTTGTATATTATCATATATAATATTATATATTATAAACGGGATAGATGAAAATGATTCATTCTCTAACTTTAGTAACTTGTAACTTTTGAAGTTCCTAAAAATTCACGAACCAAGTTTTTATAATAATCTTTTTCATAATTATCAAAGTAAACCATGCCCATGCGGATTGGGTCGCCAAAGAAATAGTATTCATAATGGATTTGACGACTTCCAAATGCACTCATCGTCATATCCCAAGCTAAGCGGAATAATTGCACTCGCTCATATCCATCAATATTTGCTCCTTGCATCGCTCTTCTGACAATTGGACCGATTTCTTCATGATTGAAATCTGCTTCTGTCGGGATAGCCATTAATCCAGAAGCTCCTAAAATACGTAAAATTTCTGTTAAACGCGGATATATCCTTGGATACCAATTTCGTGCAGCATCAAGCGCCTCGAAGTCTGGTGTCATCGTTCCCCATTTATCAAGCTTTGCATTATGCTCCGCTCGATATAGATGACTGCGCATAGTCTCAAGCACTAGCATTATTTCGGTTCCTTTATCTTTTACATGCTGAAACTGCTCAATTCCAATTGCATCGATAATGGATAATACGACACCAAGGAGAAATTCGGTTTTAACAACATTTTTTGATACAACTTGGTGTGACATATGAACGACAGCGTTTGTGTCGCGGAATGTTCTATTACAAATAGATGAATTACCACAAACAAATACGCGTTCCCATGGCACGAATACGTTTTCAAAAGAAACGATTGCATCTCCTTCTTCAAATCGAGAACCTAGTGGATGATCCCAATGACTTTTTTCATAATCAAAGGCTTCACGACAAATAAATTTTAAACCAGGAGTATTGTTTGGAATAGCAAATGCTAATGAATAAGGATCATCTTTTTCTCCTGCTTTTTTCACAGTTGATGGAAATACTAAAATTTCATCCGTTATACCGCCTTGTGTAGCTAACAAACGAATCCCATCGACAATAATTCCATCTTTATTTTTTTCGACTAGATGTAAGGAAACATTCGCATCCTTTTGTTCATGCTGAGCTTTGGAACGGTTGACTTGCGGATGAATTAAAGTATGTGTTAAAGAAATATCATTTTCTCTGGCATATTCATAATACTTTCTTGCATTTTCAGCAAACATCGGGTCATCTTCAGCAAAAAGATCGTTTGCCACTCCCATTGCCATTACTTCTGCGTTCAAATAATCAGGAGAACGCCCCATCATACCGGCTGAAGTACGTGCCCATTCTTGTATCGCTTCACGTCTTGCAATTAATTCTTCTTTCGTTCTTGGCTGAATATACGTCATCCCAACTTTTTCTCCAGTTGTTGGTGAAGTATAAAGCATTTTTTCTGGCTTTTCATATTGAAGATCGTAAAGTCTTGCCATCGAATCAATCACATTTTTAAAGGCCGGATGCTCTGTGACGTCGTCCACTTTTTCCCCGTGAATGTAAATATTGTTTTTTGATTTTTTTATCCGTTCTTTATACTCTTTACCTGTTTTTGCTGGCATTTCCCATCCCCTCCTAAAGATTATTGTGAAAGCGGATACAATTCAACAAGAAGATTAGAGTTTTTTAAAAACTTTTAGTTATTAGAATCTTCAAAAATAATATAACATACGATATCATATATGAAAAATATTAAAATTGTTTGTTTTTTATATAAAAAAAATATACATGGGGATTGGGTGATAGCGTTGATTGATATCAAACAGCTTAAATATTTTTCAACGATTGTTGAAGAAGGACAGATTACACGGGCTGCAAAAAAACTGCATATGGCGCAGCCGCCATTAAGTCAATCCTTGAAACAGTTAGAAGAAACACTCGGGATTACATTGTTAGATAGAAAAGGGAAGAAACTTGAGCTAACGGAAGCTGGGAAAATATTTTATCAAAGGACAAAACATTTCCTTCATCAGTTAGATGAAATGATTCTAGAAGTTCAAGAAACAAGCAGCGGATTAAGAGGCACCCTTTCCATAGGATGTGTTAAATCATGCTTTTATTATTTACCGAAAACGTTACGGAATTTTCACGACAAATTCCCCAATGTTAAAATCCACCTTAGAGAAGGTGATACTTTTCTTATAAGTGAGTTTCTACAAAATAGAGATATTGAAGTAGGAATTGTACGATTACCTATTGGCTCTGATGAATATGAAACAATTCAACTTCCTAGTGATCCATATGTGGCAGTTTTACCAAAATCATGGAATTATGAACGTCACTCTATTCGAATGCGAGATATGAAAGAAATACCCTTGCTCCTTTTACATCGGGTAAGCGGCAAAGGGCAGTATGAAATGGTCGTGAACGAATGTCAACACCATGGATTTAAGCCGACAGTCGTGTGTGAGTGTCCTGATGTCACTATTCTATTTTCTTTAGTTGCAGCAGGTGTAGGTGCAACCATTGTCCCAAAATCAGCAGTCTCAACTTTTCAACTACCGAACATCACAATGCTTGAGATCGAGGATTCGTCTATTCAAGCAGAAGCCGCCATTATTTTTCAAAAAAACCGTTACTTATCGAAAAGTGCTACCAATTTTCTTGAAATGCTAAAATCTGAGTTGGTTCATTTATGAATAAGCTGTCCTAGGGTCTGGTCCTAGGACATACAGCTTACGTTTTCTTTTATTATCCCAATTTATTCTTTCCTCTTCATTCATGAACAAGCTATGAATCTTTTGAACAAAACTTTCATTAAAATCAATGTACTTTGCAACCTCTTCTTAAGAAATAGTGTTTTGTCCATCTTGATTGTGAATACGGTCAGATTGGTGGGCAATTTGATTTATCTTCTTTGATATATTTCGTCATTTGAGTTTTCACCAACATATTATCAGAATACTTAATCTTACATATTGTTAAACAAATTTCTGTCCAAAATACTTTACAAATCGCAACTCATATACATAACAACAAATGGGGCTGCTTATAACCAAAAATAATTGACTTACAAGCAGCCCTTTTTTAGTCACTTTCAGTTAATCCAAACATCCTCGCGCCGACTAGCTTGTGTTATTTTCCGTTTATCAGTGAAGGGAGAGAGACGATCCATTCGGCTTTTCCTTCTACAATAAAGTCCTTTATGGCAGCTGGTATGATAAAATGGTCTCCTTTTTTCCATTCATATGCTTCGTCGTTTATGATGACTTTTCCTTCTCCATCGATGACACTGACGATTAAAAACGGGGCATTTCGGGTTAAAGCGGCTGTTCCATTGATTTCCCATTTATAGACGGAAAAGTATTCAGCTTCGATAAATGTTGTAATCCGTACACCTTCTTTTTCTTCTGTCAAAATGTTTAGCACTGGATCGTTATGGGGAATGGTTGTGACATCAATCGCTTTTTCCAGATGGAGCTCACGCTTGTTTCCGTTTGCATCAACGCGATCATAATCGTAAACTCGATAAGTTGTGTCAGAGCTTTGCTGTGTTTCAAGAACAAGAGTTCCTTCACAAAGTGCATGAATCGTTCCGCTTGGGACATAGAAGAAGTCACCTGGTTTTATTTTGACTCTGCGAAGCAGGTCGTTCCACTTGCCGTTTTCAATCATTTCAACAAGCTCTTCCTTGCTTTTCGCGTTATGACCATAAACCATTTCCGCATTTTCTTTACAGTCAATGATATACCAACACTCTGTTTTCCCGAATTCGCCATTTTCATGTTCATTGGCATACTCATCATCCGGGTGAACTTGTACGGACAAATCTTTATTCGCATCTAAAATTTTCGTTAATAACGGAAACTTTTCTCCTTCAAGGTTGCCAAACAATTCACGATGGTCATCCCAAAGTTCACCAAGTGTTTTTCCTTTGAACTCACCCTCTGCGACAATACTTTGTCCATTTGGATGAGCGGAAATCGCCCAGCACTCTCCTGTCGTATTTGATGGAATGTCATAACCAAATTGTTCTTTAAGCGCTGCTCCGCCCCAAATGCGATCTTTGAAAATAGGTTTTAAAAAAATAGGTTGGTGCTTCATTATATGTTTCTTCCTTTCTATTAATAAAAGAGATAGAAAAACCGAATGATATCTCGTTCATTTTTCAATATCTATATTGAACAAAAAAATATGGAAATTCAAGAAATAATATCACCGTACACCGTGTATGTGCACAAACATACTTGAATATACTGTTATAATAACCTTTTTTTATATTGGAGATGATCAACAATGGTATGGGCCATTCTGATTGGCGCCTGGGTAATGGGTGTAATCGGGTATATAAGCTTATTTCAAGCCGCTAAAAGGGCAGATGACATGAGTGAAGAATACTGGCGCAAAAAGAAATAGGATATTCTATATTTTTATGAATCTGTGTAAGTACATGAAACATGTACTGTCTAAAATTTGTCGAATACAATCCAAAGTGTGTCGAATACGATCCAAAGTGTGTCGAATACAATCCAAACTAAACAATTTACTGTCCTAAACTAACTTAGTGAACCATTATCAGATCCAAAAAATTAGCCGGAACAACCGGCTACAACATCCGAACTGACTATATATTCGTTTGGTCAATCGTCCGTAAATAATCTGCTTCGGTCCTAAATATTCAAAATACACATTTATTCAATCGTGTTTAACAATTGATACGCTTCTTCATTTGTTTGTACCGCTAACAATTGCTCTCTAAACGTCTCATCCATTAATTTACGTGAAAGCATTTGAAGAATTTTTAAATGTTCATTCCCAGCACTTTCTTCCGGAACGGCAATCATAAAAATCAATTTTGCTGGTGTACCGTCAACACTATCCCAGTCAACACCTTCCTTTTGCAAACCAAATGCAACACTAGGCTTTAAAACAAATTTTGATTTTCCATGAGGGATAGCAATGGAAAAGCCAATACCTGTTGAACCTTCTTTTTCTCGTTTTAAAATGACTTTTTTAAACTTCCTGCTTGACTTTAAAACGCCAGATGAATCCAACTTTTCAATTAACTCATCAATGATTTCATCTTTCGTTGTACCCTTTAAATGTACATCGATTAATTCTAAGCTTGTGAGATCGGATAAATTCATGATTGATATAACTCCTTTCAGTTCGAATAGTATTGGCTTGCCGATATATACTAGTTCCAACGGCAAGCCAAATTTACAAGACTACACTCCGAAATCTTCTTTGATCATTAAACATCTTTTTTCAATGCATTTACCATGAAAGCCGTTACGATAACACCAATAATAATCGCAACGAAAAACATCATCCAATTATCAACCGCACCTAAAACAGCTACGACTGGACCTCCATGTGGAACGTTATCTCCGACATTGCTTAACATCGCAATCACTGCTCCAACCATCGAACCTACCATAATCGATGGAATGACGCGCAATGGATCCTTTGCCGCAAATGGAATCGCGCCTTCTGTAATACCTACAAGACCCATCGCTAAAGCAGCCTTACCAGCTTCCAGTTCTTCTTTTTCGTATTTTTTCTTATTTAACAATGTTGCAAGACCCATTCCTAACGGTGGAATACAAATAGCTGTTGCAATTGCTCCCATGATATAAGGGTTTCCTTCACTAATCATCGATGCCCCGAACAAGAATGCTACTTTGTTGACAGGTCCTCCCATATCAAAGGCAATCATAGCACCTAAAATCATGGCAAGTACGATGCTGCTAGCACCTTGCATACTATTTAAGAAATCCGTTAAACCACTCATAATGCCAGAAATCGGTTGTCCAATTATGAAAATAAATAGTGCTGCTACGACTAACGTACTTAAAATTGGAATAATTAAAATCGGCATGATTGGTTGAATGGCTTTCGGAACTTTCCAAGTTTTAATCCATTTTGCTACATAACCTGCAATAAAACCAGCAACAATACCGCCTAAAAATCCAGCTCCTGCTTCGCTGCCATAAAAACTTCCATTCGCTGCAATATAACCGCCGATCATCCCAGGTGCTAAACCAGGTCGGTCAGCAATACTCATGGCAATGAATCCAGCGAGAATCGGAACCATAAATGTAAAGCCGGCAACCCCAACATTTAAGACAGAATTCCAAAATTCGCTTTTTACTTGCAAGCCTTCACCTGTCGGGTCGCCACCAATTGCGAGCGATAAGGCGATCAAAAGACCACCTACGACAACAAACGGAATCATATAAGAGACACCGTTCATTAAATGGCGGTAAACAGGATTTTGTTTTGCTTTCATTTCCTTTTTATATTCTTCTACAGATTTGACGCCTGATTGATACACTTCGACATTTCCATCAATGAAACGCTGAATCAGTTTTTCTGGATGGCGAATTCCTTCTTGAACGCCAACTTCAAGTAATTTTTTTCCGACAAATCGCGATTTATCAACGGTCTTATCAGCAGCAATAATAATTCCATCTGCTTCTTCAATTTCTTGTTTCGTTAACTCATTTTCTACTCCAATGGACCCTTGTGTTTCAACCTTCATTTCAACTCCAAGTTGATCCGCAGCCTTTTGAAGATTTTCAGCTGCCATATACGTATGAGCAATCCCGTTAGGACAAGAGGTAATAGCTAATATTTTCATTCGAATTCCCTCCTTTGTTGTAGTAATCGCTTACACCTTTACTATACAAGGGAATTCGATCGGAAAAAGAACAATTTTTTACCGAAAGTTGTGGTAAAAATGCGTTTTTTGTCGAATTTTTTCCCTAATTTGATGAAAACCTTTTTTTTAAGTAATAAGACAAGATTTCCTTCCATTTTAAAGGATTCGTTTCTTTCAAAAGAGCTTGTACGATTACAGGCCGTTCGCTAAGGAAGGATAATTCTTGAAACAGCTGCTTCGTTTTTTCTTGTTTTTCTTTTACAGCAATTAAGAATACTAAATATACCTTTTCAGCTCCCCATTCGAGTGGCTGTTTTAATGTAGCAGCAGCTATGGCAGAGTTTTTAATATGTTTTGGATCACCGTGTGGTATCGCAATTCCTGCCCCGATCGTTGTTGCCGCCATCTTTTCACGAACAATAGCACTATGAGCGTATTGTTTGTCAACATAGCCTGCTTTACATAAAGCATTGGCTAGCTCTTCGATCACTTCATAGCGATGCACCTTGTTCAAATTTAAAAACATCGCCGCTTCATTTAAAAAGGCTAATATCGTCGCTTCCCCTTCACATTCACCTAAATGCTCATGACGATGTTGAATAAACTGTTTTACCTTTTTGATGTCACTTTCGGGCAATAGAGGTGAAACGGTGATGCTAGGAACACTTTTTATCGAAAGAGGGACGGTCGAAATGATGAGATCAATCGAATATTTTCCTAGATAATCATCAACATCTGCTTTTCCTATACACCCGACAATGTGTATATCTCGAAAATGCCGTTCAAGCTTTGTTTGAATGAGCTGCGACATCCCAATTCCCATCTGGCAAACGATTAATACTTGTATATCTTTTGCACTTACCTTTTGCAAACGTTCATATGAGGCTTGAAAGTGGAGGGTTAAGTAGGCCGCCTCTTCTTCAACAATTTTATATGGAAAGGTTTGTTCTATTTCCGTAATGACAGAAATGATGGAATCAAACATATATGGGTAAGTCTTTTTAATCTCATTTACCATTGGGTTGGCAATAGGCAAATCATGGGCTAGCCGCTGAAAGGTCGATAATAAATGGATAGACAAGCTCTTTGACAGCTCGTGATCTTTATAAAAATCAATGTTTGTTAATCGACTCATCCCATGAATAAGGTCGTGAAGGAATGTTTTTAACAATGGATGTTCCTTCAATTTTTCCGGTAACTTAGATGGACTGTTGACTTTAGCCCCTAAAACATGTATGGCTAAATGCATGATTTCTTTTTCTGAAAAACGAATGGCAAAAAACGGTTCCAATCTTTTAAGAAGGGATTTTGTCCATTTATATTCATTTGTGTTCCTTACATCCGATGATTTCGCTGCGGTGGAAATAGACTGATTCATTTTATTTCTTTTAATGGCGATTAAAATATGCATCAATATGCTTTCAAACGAATCATCGGTAAAAGATAAATGGTGTAATTGTTCCATTTCCTTCAATTCTTTTTCCACTATGAATACTTCATGAGGCGGAAATTGCTGTTTGATGAAATGGCGGTTTGGCTGAAAAGGGTTCAATAATTGATCAAGATTAGACAACGCCATTCGTTTATTTTGTTCACTTCCTTCAACTACTAAGCCGATTCTTTGTTTGGAAACTAAATTTAAATGATATTTTTTCAACCATTTCCTAATTTTTTCTAAGTCTTGTTTGATTACATTTTTGTGAATATAAAATTGTTCAGCTAAAGATTTTAAGGTCATATGCTTCGCTTCCATTAGAAGCTGGTACGCTATCTCAATGACGCGCTCTTGTTCCTTTTCGTCATCCGCCTGACTAACAATATGCAATTGCTTAAATAGATTGGCTTGATCCACTTCATCGATTTGCAAGGAAATCCCTAGCCCCGGCTTTTTTAACAGGAGAGCGCTCGTATGCTCCTGTAAATATTGTTCGATCACTTTTAAGTCATTGCGGACCGTTTTTTCGGAACAATTCACTTTTTCGGCTAACTGTTTCGTTAAAAAGTATTGCTGCTTTTCCGTTAATAAAACTTTCAACAGATCCTTCTGCCGTTCGTTCATCAAAACCCACACTCCAAGATGTCAATCTCCTCTTAAATCTCTTTGCTCATTATATATTAGTCTGTTCGTCGTTCACAAGGAAGTATGTGTACTTCCTATATTTGAGGACTCTTTGAAATAGTTGAGTCAATAAAGTATGTACTTAGTTTTGAAATTTTGATGAACATTCGACAAAATTCGAAAACTCCTTCGGCATTTCTTTACAAAAACTTAACACTATCTAAATATAACTCCCTTACTATAGTAGTTGTGGAAAATAATGAGAAAATAGGAGGAGAAAGGATGAGGACATTAGCCCAAATGAAAAAGACGCTCATTGTGCTAACAGCGTTGTTATTAGCTGTTGCTCCGCTGTTAGCAGGTGCCGACTCTCTCGCAAAAGCAGAAGCGCCTACGGCAGAAACGTTATTTTTCTCTGAGTATGTGGAAGGTTCAAGCAGCAATAAAGCCATTGAAATTTATAATGGAACAGGTCAATCAGTCGATTTAAGCGAGTATGTGATTGAACTTTATAGCAATGGCAAAACAAGTGTTGAAAAAGAATTATCCCTGCAGGGAACGCTTGAACATAACGATGTTTTCGTCATTGCCAACCCTAATGCCAATGCTGCTTTACTTGGACAAGCCGATCTAAAAGATGCAGTTGCGAATTTTAACGGAAATGATGCCCTCGTTTTAAAGAAAAACGGGGAAATCATTGATGTATTTCATATGGTAGGAAATAGTGATTACATTGCTGAAGATGTTACACTTGTTAGAATTCCATCGATTATAAAAGGATCGCAAACATTTAATCTAGCTGAATGGAATCAGCTGCCAAAGGATAGTTTCGATAATATCGGAAAACATACGATTGATCCTGCACCGGAAGAACTGCCAGCGGACGATGTTAAAAAGATTCAAGATATCCGCCAAACAAGCGGGGAAACGGTAACAATTGAGGGAATCGTTACAGCCATTTTTATAGCTGGCGGAAAAGCGAATGTGTACATTCAAGATGACTCAGCAGGAATCATTGTAAGAGCAGAGAATCTGGAAAATAAAGTGCAAATCGGCGATAAAATTAAAGCAACAGGGACAACTTATCAGTATTATGAAATGGCGCAGCTGAATGCTAATTTTGACAATGTTGAGGTTATTGAACACATTGGTCAACCATCCCCTCAAGTGATTACTTCCTCTCAGTTAACAGAAGAAGTTGAAGGCGAATTAGTTCAATTGAAGAACATTACGATCGAATCAGTCAATCAATATGAAGAACGTATAGCTCATGATGGAGACGGTGCATTTATCATTGATTCTGATTTAGTCGATGTGAACAAAACATACGAACAAATTACAGGTGTTGTTGAATATAGCTTCGGACAATACAGATTAATTCCGAGAAACGAAGCTGATGTGGTCGAAGACAGCAGTAAGGTTTCGCCTGTTATAGCTTCACCTAAACAAGGATTAGTAGCTTCAGGGACAAAAGTAGAGCTTTCTTCCGCTACGAAAGATGCAACAATTTATTACACCACAGACGAAACTAATCCTACTATCGAATCTACTAAATACACACAGCCTATTGAAATTACTGAAGACATCACCATTAAAGCAATCGCAGTTAAAGAAGGATTGCAAAATAGCGATGTATCTACCTTCACATATCAAATTGGAAAAGATTTAGACAAATTAGAAATTCATGATATTCAAGGGACCGGCCACACCTCCCCATATGTAGGTAAAACAGTTAAAGCTGTCGATGGCATTGTCACACATATTGACGGGGCTAACGTGTATATACAAGAGGTAAACCCTGATGATAATCCGAAAACATCTGAAGGATTGCTTATTTACAAACGAAATCACGGCTTATCCGTTGGTGATCATATTTCCGTTGATGGTGAAGTAAAAGAATATATATTAGACGGTTATTCAGATAAACATGAAACAGATTTAGCGTTTACAGAAATTTCCGCAACAAATATTGAAGTATTATCAAGTGGCAATAAACTTCCTGAACCTATTATTTTAGGTGCGAATGGACGTGTAATACCAGATAAAAACATCGACAACGATTCTTTTAGTTTATTTGATCCAGAAGAAGATGCGATTGACTTTTATGAAAGCTTAGAAGGAATGCGTGTTCAGCTCGAAAACCCAGTAGTTGTTGGTCCTCAAGAATACGGGAGTGTTGCCGTTGTTGTCGAAAATGGTACAAATCAAGTAAAAACAAATGTTGGCGGTTATAAATTAACAAAAGATGATCCAAATCCAGAAATATTATATGTACAAACAGGAGAAAACTTCATCGCAAAAGTAGGCGATTCTTTCTCAGGCACGATTACAGGTGTGATGAGCTATGATTACGGCACATATAAAATTTACCGAGATGTAAATGAACCATTACCTTCTCTAAAAGATGGTGGATTACAACGAGAAATCACATCAATTCAGAAAAAAGATGATCAGCTCACCATTGCTACTTATAATATAGAGAATTTTTCTGCACAAACAGAAGATACGAAAGTTCATAGAATAGCAGATTCTATCATTCATAACTTAAAAACTCCCGACATTATTGGATTAGTAGAAGTTCAAGATAACGACGGAGCAAATGATAGCGGCGTTACAAATGCTGACGAATCGTACAAACGATTAATTCAAAAAATACAAGAGCTTGGCGGGCCAACATACGAATTTACAGATATCGCACCAGAAAATAATCAAGATGGCGGTCAGCCAGGTGGAAACATTCGTGTCGGCTTCCTTTACAATCCAGATCGTGTTTCATTAGCAGAAGGAAAAAAAGGAACTGCAACAGAAGCCGTTGCCTATGAAAATGGAGATTTAACATTGAACCCTGGCCGCATTGCCCCAGATCAATTTGTAAATACTCGGAAACCACTAGCAGCAGAGTTTGAGTTTCAAGGAGAAGAAGTCATTGTTATTGCGGCACATTTTAATTCAAAAAGAGGCGACACGCCATTATTTGGCAAAACTCAGCCTCCTGTATTAGGAAGTGAAGCCGAACGAATTCGATTAATGTCTGAAGTGAACCATTTTGTCAAAGACATCATGGCCAAAAATGACCAGTCCAATATCGTTGTTCTTGGCGATATGAATGACTTTGAATTTTCAAAGCCGCTGGAAACACTAAAAGGTTCAGAGCTTACGAATTTAATTGACAAATTACCGGAGGAAGAGCGCTGGACATACAACTATCGCGGAAATTCCCAAGTACTCGACCATATTTTAGTTTCAAACCGTTTAGCAAAATCGGCCGAAATTGATATCGTAAACATTAATTCACCATTTATGGAAGAGCATGGCCGTGCTAGTGATCATGATCCAGTACTGGCACAAATTGATTTAACACCTCCGAAATCGATTACCATTTTACACACGAATGATTCACATGCTCGTGTCTTTGAAGGAAAATATGATGGAATGGGATTTGCCAAACTATCGACATTAATCCAACAATTCAAAGCTGAAAATGAAAACATCTTGCTTTTAGATGCTGGCGACACTTTTCACGGGACAACATTTGCTACATTAGAAAAAGGAAATAGTATCGTTAAAATCATGAATCAAATTGGCTATGATAGCATGGCCGCTGGAAACCATGATTTTAACTATGGCTACAACCGTTTATTAGAGCTTGCAGGTATGGCTGATTTCCCAATATTAAGCGCAAACGTCATCTATGAAGATACAGGAGAATTAGTATTGGACCCTTACATCATTCGAACGATTGACGGTATCAAATTTGGAATATTCGGCCTTTCTACACCTGAAACCCATTACAAAACACATCCAAAAAATGTAGAAGGCCTTAAATTTACAGATCCTGTCGCAGCAGCGAATAAAATGGTCAAAGAATTAAAAACAAAAGATGTCGATGTGATTATTGCCTTAACCCATTTAGGAACAGATGAATCAAGTACGGATACAAGTTTAAAAGTCGCACAAGGAGCGCCAGGAATTGATTTAATTGTCGACGGCCATAGCCATACAGTTGACGATATTGAAAATAGCGGCACATTAATTGTTAGTGCTGGAGAATATTTGAAAAACCTTGGTGTTGTTGAACTTACTTTCAATGAAGACAATGAATTAATTAGCAGAGAAGCAACGCGTATAACAAAGGAGGAAGCTGCGAATACCGAACCGGACCCGGCTGTTGAAGCGTTGATTCAAGAGATTGAAGAAGGACAAAAAGAAATATTATCAGAAGAAATTGGTTTTACAAATGTTAAGCTGGATGGAGAGCGTGAGCAAGTTCGTGCCGGTGAAACAAATCTTGGCAACTTAATTACAGATGCGATGCTCGAAATCACAGGTGCCAATGTTGCCTTAATGAATGGCGGCGGCATTCGTGCATCGATCGAAAAAGGCGTTATTACAAAAGGTGATGTCATTACCGTCCTGCCATTTGGCAACTATATTCAAACTTTAGAGGTTCCTGGTTCTGCCATTAAAGAAGCATTGGAAAATGGGGTGAAATCGTATCCTGCTGTAAGCGGAGCCTTCCCTCATGTAGCTGGGATTTCCTATGCCATTGATGTTGAAAAACCAGCTGGTGAACGAGTTCATTCCATTAAAATTAACGAGCAGCCATTGGATATGAATAAGTTTTATACGTTAGCCACAAATGACTTTCTAGCAGCCGGAGGAGATGAATATACTATTTTAACGAACTATAAGGTCACAGGAGATTTTCCGGCACTTGATGAAGCAGTGATTGAATATATTAAAAAGCGCGAAACGATTGAGCCAAAGGTAGAAAACCGGATTGTCGCCGCTCCAACACCGAAAGATGATGGTGACAACGGACAACAAGATGGGGATGGCAGCGGAAACGGCGACAATGGTGGAGACGATCAGAACAATCATGATGGAGACGGAAACAATGATCAAGGTGGAGACGATCAAAAAAATAACGATGATCAATCTAGCAAAAATGGAGATAATACCGATCAAGGGACGAGCGATGAACAGGCTGATCAAACGCGCAATGTCATCAAAGTTCATGTAAACAATGGAAGAGGCACCATCGATGTCAAAGCATTAGAAAAAGCTGATCCTAATAAAGCGATTCAGCTTGATTTAGGAAAAGAAAAGGCAGTGATTATCGAATTAACAGCCGAACAAGTTGAAATGTTAAAAGAAAATGGCCAAAAACTAATGGTTATGAACGATGATGTAGAAATACAAATTCCGATTGATATTCTTCCAAACCGGGACGTTTCGATCGAATTCAAACGCCTTAATAACTTAGAAAAAGCTGTAAGCGCCGTATACGATTTTACGATATTGGATCAATATGGGAACACCATTCATGAATTTGCAACTCCGGTAACACTTGTTTTCAATGTGACTATGGACAAAGTAAAAAACCCTGACAACTTGAACGTTTATTACTTCAATGAAACCAAGAAAGAATGGGAGCTTGTTCCAGGAGGTAAATTCAAAGATGGCAAGGTGATCGTTGAGACAAATCACTTTAGCCAATTTACCGTATTTGAATCAAAACAAAAGAGCCTAATGACAGCAACTGATACAACAGAAGAAAATCAAGAGCAAACGAATAACAATCAAGAAAATACTTCCGAAAGCAATTCATTACCGGATACGGCTACATCTTTTTACAATTTACTTACATTAGGTTTAAGCCTTCTCATTTTAGGCGGCATCCTAATCTTGATTCAAAAACGAAAAACAAGCTAAACTATTGATCTTGATGTTAGGCCATACTTCGATAAGAAAAATCGTTCCTTTAATCGTTGTAAATAGGAGCGATTTTTCTTTTAGGCTCTTTTCTAAAAGATTGTTGCTTTACCATAGCTTTTCGACTGTCCAAGCAAGCGACACGCTTGCTATGTCACGCGTTTAGCGTGACGTGAACCGAACAAAAGGCGATGGTTGGACAAATTACATTTGTCCGACCACGTGCTTTGTTCGGTTCATGGACAGTCGAAAAGCAACAAAGTTTACGAAAACAGCCTTCTTTTAACATTATTTAGAAAGCAAAGTTTAGGTAGGAAAGGTTCATTGGACTTTTTTTTCTAATTTTCAGCCTCATATGCTCCGGTCCGCTTGAATTTAAAAGTGAAATAAGCGATCGTCATTAGTGCACATCCTGTAGCAAAAGCAAGAAGTATCATATTGTTTTGCCACATAAAGGCATTTTCGCCGCTTGAAATCGCTGCTTTTAAAGCAAAAATGGAATAGGTCATTGGCAAGAGAGCATTAAATTTTTGTAATGCGCTCGGGATTAATTCAAGCGGGAATGTTCCAGCACTTGTTGTTAATTGTAAGATTAAAATAATAATAGCTAAGAAGCGTCCAGGCTGATCTAAAATGGAAACGAGCATTTGAACTAATGCCATAAACGTTAAACTCGTTATAATCGATGTCATAATAAATAATGAAACGTTTTGGACTTCAAGACCAAGACCAAAAAGTAGTACGAAATCGACGATAAGTGCTTGAATGGTTCCAAAACATGCTAACATGATAAATTTGCTGAAAAACCATTCCAAACTGTTTTTTGGCATTTTCATAGGCTCTTTAAACGGAAATACGATCGTCATCAGTAAGGCACCAACGAATAAACCTAGGGACATAAAATATGGAGCAAATCCAGTTCCGTAGTTAGGAACTTTATGAATTCCTTCATGTTGAACTTGAACCGGCTCTGCCATCATATCTAAATTTTGATCTTCTACATCCACTCCGTTTGCCTGATCAGCAGCTTTCGCTAACTTTTTATACATTTCATCTGTACCATTTTGCAGCTCTAGTGTTCCTTCTGTGAATTCTTTTGATCCATCAGCAAGCTGTTCAGCGCCATCGCTAAGTTTTTCAGAGCCTTCCAAAAGCACATTGAGCCCTTCTGTTAACGATTGGCCGCCGGAGACTAATTGTTTTGAACCGTTGTATGCGTCTGTTATTTTTTGATAAAATAATTGATTCCCAGATACGAGTTCGTGTTGTCCTGCCTGAATTTTTTGAACACCATTATTTAAGTCCTTAGAGCCGATGACCAGCTCGTGTACCCCATCATTTAATTGTTTTTGCCCTGCGGAAAGTTGTGCTAATCCGTCTGATAATTGTTGAACATTAGGAGCTACTGTTTGTTCAATGGTTTGATTTAAAGTAGCTGTTCCTAAAGCTACCTGTACACTGCCATTTTTCAGCTGCTCAAGGCTTTCCGCTAATTGTTCACTTTCTTCTGCAGAAGGTAATTTTGCTGCAATTTGCGCAAATTGTTCCGGCGGTAGCAATTGTTGTAATGTTGCTGCTAGCTGCTCCATATCAGATTGTTGCGCTAGAAGCTTTGCTTGCAGTTCTTTAATACCATCTGCAACCTGCTCTGCTCCTGTCGCCAATTTTCCTGTTTGCTGCTGTAGTTCTGGCATACTTTGCGAAAATTGCTGAGCACCAGTTGCCGCTTTGTTCATTCCGCTCATTAGTTGATTCATTTTCGTCTCAACGGTTGTCAGCCCTTTATAAACTTGACCGATCCCATCCGCTAATTGATTGGTTCCACTTTGAAGATCTACTGTTCCTTGAAGCAATTGGCTATGACCATCTTTCAATTGTCCTAAACCTGAGCTTAACTCTTTCATTCCTGATGCAAGCTGTTCCGATCCTTCATCAGCTTTGGAGACTCCTTCTTTAAATTCGATTGAACTTAGGGCAAGTGTCTCTAAATGACTTTTTAACTCATTCGAACCATCTAATAGTTTAAGCGCCCCATCATTTAGCTCTTTGGCGCCATCGCTCGCCTTTTGAAGACCTTCTGCCATTTCCTTTACTTGATCAAAAATAGCCTCGGAATAGGTTTTCGTTATCCTTTTTTGCATTTCTGCCCGTATTTCTTTCATGGCTGTTTCCCCAATTTGTGCCGATAAAAAGTTGTAGCTCTCATTTGGAACATATTTTAGCTGCAATTTCTTTGGATTTTCATCAAGTAGGGTTGTAGCATTTTGTGAAAAGTCATGCGGAATCTCTACAACCATATAATATTTTTGATTTTTTAAATCACGATATGCTTCCTCTTCGTCAACAAACTGAAAATGGAAATCCTTTGAACTTTTTAGCTCTTCAACAAGCTTATCTCCTAAATGCAACGGCTCCCCCTCAAACTCCGCCCCTTCATCATTATTTACGACGGCAACTGGTAAATTATCTATATGTTTATACGGATCCCAAAACGCCCACAAAAACATCCCTGCATATAAAACAGGAATAAAAAGAACTGCCACGATTGGAATGAGTACTTTACGATTTGTCAAAATTGCCTTTAACTCAGCACCTATTAACGAATGCTCCAACTTAATCCCTCCTCTTTTTGATTTATTGACTATTTTATTCATTTGGTCATTTATGAATAAAAAAATTATTCATTATAAATATCGTATATAAGTGAACTAAAAATGACTAAATGAGAAGTTTGGTCATCAGGTATAAACATATCACGGTTTGCGCATTTCTGCAATATAAATTTTTGAATCAAGTGACGGCTATCCCAAAGAGCCTAATTTCAGACACTACGTCTATTTATTGGGTAGGCGCTTCAAGTCAGACACTTATGGGACAGCCTCTAGCCATGCTCTTCTGCGAGACAATATTAGATGTAAATCGAGCTCGTTCCAAGCGGGAATCATTTAGTTTCCCAGAAAAATCTATCTGGTTCCCGATTTAATCTCTCGGTTCTGCGACTTAATCTCTCGGTTTCTCACCACAATCTCTCGGTTCTGCGACTTAATCTCTCGGTTTCTCACCACAATCTCTCGGTTCTGCGACTTAATCTCTCGGTTTCACACGTTTGCATCCCCTCCTCTCCCTTTCCTATATTCCTTTCAACTCTTCAAAAGATAAATGATATCGACGATTTTTAGTTATGCCGGATTGCTTTAAATTAAGTGATTGTAATAATCGGTAAGAAGCTTGTATGGAAGGTAAGTGCAAAAATTTGCGGCACTCCTCATTCGTGATTGAATGATGGAATAAGAGGGCATAGTCTTTTAAAGCATGCAGGTGGGCATCATGATAGGTTTTGTCACAGTTTGCACAGTACCATTTGTTTCGGCTTTTTTGTTTTTGCAAGGGTAGTTTCAAACATCGGGGGCAATGGACACCTGTTAAGATTTCGGATTTTTTTATATTAAAAAGGGAAAGTACATCTTGATGAAGAGGAGTATGATATTTAGTGAAGTAGCGGGATAGCTTCCTGATGTCTTTAGGGGAGAGGCGCTCCTGTTGATGTTTTGCGCTGAAACGTTCAATTTTATGGAGCAAATTCGTAGGGCGGATTACTTTTTGTTGAATTTCTTTCGAATCGGATGCTGCTTTTATAACGGTAGAATGGTTTGTAATCACAACAAGTGTTTCAACCGGAATCTGCGGGATGTTTTGCTCTTGCAGTAAAGATGTAATGATTTTTTGATGCCGCTTTAATTGCAATATGGGATCAGGAAAAGCTTCTTCTAAACCGTCCTTTATCCGTATAAGCTGGTGAAATGTTTGATCAAATAATAATGTTCCATTTATGTTTTTCACTTCAATTATAAGTATATAGCTTTTGGATAAAATAATCGTATCAAATTGTGCGTATTTATTTTCGCCAGCTGGTAATCGTAAGTCATGAAAAATAAAATATTGATTTTTCGGCAAATCGCTTAAAAAATAATCAATTGACTGCTCGCCAACATAGCCTTTCCAACATTTAGACAGCTGTTCTTTAATTAGGGCCCGTTGTACATGAGAAGTCGGAAGCCTCCTTAATAATGCTTCATATTTTAGAATTGTAAGAGGAATATCGCGCTCTTTTTTAATCAATATGTGATCACTCCTATCCACTCATTGGCCATTCCAAAATTTATTCTACTAATTAAACCAATTTCCTACTTAAATTTTTCAACACACTTTCCTGCAATATGATTTCGGCTACAACCATAACCTTACTTCAGCTTTTACACTCCCTTTTGCGAATAAGCTAGTTTTCCACGGCAAAATGTCATAGCCACTTCAAGTTAATTGTTTAAAACAACGAGGTCTGCATCCTTGCCTTTGGCGATACTTCCTTTACGATTGTAGATGTTGATTTGCTTGGCAAGATTTACGGACGCCATTTGAATGATATCTTGAAGTGTACACCCTGTATAAGAAATCATATTTTTGACCGCATCCTTCATCTTTAAAGTGAAGCTCTTCCTCTGTACGGGCGATGCGGCTAATTTGGTAGTCTAACCGATGATGGATATGGATGATGTCTTCTTTTGTAGCCATCTCACGACGAATGTGGGCAATCTCATGGATGATGCTATCTTCAATGCTGCGCTGTTCAATCTGATTGTCCCGAATGGCTTTTACCATTTTTATGTTCTCATCCATTTGCACTTTGAATAAATAAAGCTCTTAGTCCTGCTTGTCCATTCTCTGTTTAAGCGCTTCGACATTTTGTTTTAAGCCTCCCACATCGCCTTTTAGCGCTTCGACATCTTGTTTTAGGCCTCCCACATCGCCTTTTAGCGCTTCGACATCTTGTTTTAGGCCTCCCACATCGTCTTTTAGCATTTCGACATCTTGTTTTAGGCCTCCCACATCGTCTTTTAATGTTTCGACATCTTGTTTTAAGCCTTCCACAGCGCCTTTTAATGTTTCGACATCTTGTTTTAGGCCTCCCACATCGTCTTTTAGCGCTTCGACATCTTGTTTAAGACCTCCTACATCGCCTTTTTATGTTTCGACATCTTGTTTTAGGCCTCCCACATCGTCTTTTAGCGCTTCGACATCTTGTTTAAGACCTCCCACATCGCCTTTTTATGTTTCGACATCTTGTTTCAGAGTCCGTACCTCTTCTTTTAAAGTGCTCATATCTTGTTTGACGCTCTTCATGTCTCCAGTCAAGTCTTGAACGAGGTCCAATAATTGAATGAGAAGCTGTTCCGGCATGCGCATTCACACCCTCCTTCCTTTTTAGGATATGAAATTTCCATAGGAGATGGTCAGAGTAGAGGAATTTAGAGATGGAGAAGAAGTTGAGGAAATGTCTTACAACACCATATTAGCATATACCGACAAAAACAAGCTATTACTTTCGTTACATTCATATCGTGAAAAGAACTCGAGAAGAAATTACTAAGGTTTTATGTAACGCTTTCTAGAAAAATAAAAAGGATTTTTTCGCTAACGTGCTGAAATAATTTAAGGAGAAACAATATTGAAATTCATTGAAACAACCTCAAAAAATCTCGAATCCATCAAGCTAACATAGAATCTTAATCGTCACTTCATGTTAATGGATGTTCTTGAAATGTTGTTAGACATTTCTGATGCACTAACAACGAATCTTATCGTCACTTCCCTTTGATGGTGAAAAACAAACGGTAAACTAGTTCACGGATCTGAGACCACCCTAAAAATGTTGCGGAGGTGTTTTTGCGTGAACGGTCTGCAGGAGGATGTCAAGGAAATGTGGAAGCGCTTTATTTTTAAAAATGAGCTATCTGAAGAACTGTCCCCCATTGTCAAAGAATCATGGATTCGTTCAAACAAAAGAAAGGTAGATCCCTTCCAGCCCTATGGCCATATAAAAAAAATTGAAATGAAACGGTACAAAAGTCTCATTGATTGGGCTCTACCCTTAATGGAAGGACTTTATTCCATCGTAAAGGGCTCCGGATTTTTAGTCATTCTTTGTAATGAAAAAGGGCAGCTATTAAAATCCATCGGGGATCCAGACACACTGGAAAAGGCTGCTCAAATCGGCTTTGTCGAGGGGGCGGATTGGAGCGAACAAACGATGGGCACAAATGCGATTGGCACCTCCATTGTGATCGATCAACCTGTACAAATCGTTGCTGAGGAACATTATTCACAAATATGCCAATCATGGACTTGCTCCGCGGCCCCCATTCACGATTCAAAAGGCTGCATCATCGGCGTATTAAATGTATCAGGCCCATATGAAAAGGTGCATCCTCACACATTAGGGATGGTCGTTTCAGCGGTCAAAGCCATTGAGTATCAATTGAAGTTAAATGAAAAAACGGAAAAAAATATCATGATGCAGAGGTTTCTTGAAGCGACTACCAATAATATGAAAGAAAGCATCCTTATTATTGATACAGAAGGGAACATTATAAAGGCAAATGATCAGTTGAAAAAAATTCTTTGTCTTGACCAATCAAGCTTGGAAGAGAAAAACATCAACGAAATCTTTACAAATAAATCCATTGTTTCCAATAGTCCTGTCTATCTGCAAAACAAGGAACTCCATTTAAAAGTGAAGCCATCAAGAAATATCCATCATGTCATGGTCGATAAAATTCCAATTTATAAAGATCAACAGTGGATCGGTTCGATGATTATGCTGAAAGAAATCGAGAAGGTGCGCCAATTTGTCAACCACTTATCCGGCAACCAGGCAAAAATAACGTTTGATGATATTATCGGGCAGCATCCTTATTTTATTCAAAAAGTGAAGGAAGCTAAACTTTCAGCAGCGACCGACTCAAATGTTTTAATACTAGGAGAAAGCGGAACAGGAAAAGATATGTTCGCACAAGCCATCCACAATGAAAGCAAGCGAAAAAGCAGACCCTTTATTGCCATCAATTGTGCCGGAATTCCCCGCGATCTTCTTGGAAGCGAGCTGTTTGGCTATGTGGACGGTGCTTTTACCGGGGCTAAAAAAGGCGGAAGCGCGGGAAAATTTGAACTTGCTGACGGCGGCACCCTTTTTTTAGATGAAATTGGCGAAATGTCTTTGGAAATGCAGGTTCTTCTATTACGGGTCATTCAGGAAAAAGAAGTGGTGCGAATCGGCGGTCATAAAGTGATACCGGTGAACGTCCGAATTATCGCAGCGACAAACAAAAATCTCCGAGATGAAGTCAAAAAGGGAAGCTTTAGGGAAGATTTGTTCTTTCGCCTTAATGTTATGCCGATCACTCTGCCGCCTTTGCGGGAAAGAAAAGAGGATATACCGCTTCTTACCCATCACTTTATCGAAAAGCTCAGCAAAAAATTACACAAACCGTTTCCAGAAATTATGCCGGACTTTTTACAGGTGCTAACCCAGTACGATTGGCCAGGGAATATCCGCGAATTGCAAAATATACTTGAAAGAACATTAAACCGGAGTACAGAGTCTTCTTTAACTGCTAAAGATTTACCTGAAGAAGTGTTTCAAATGTTTTCTGGACAAAAAAAAGAGGAAATATTGCTTCATCGAGATGATATAAAAAAACAGTCCATTATTCAGGCGTTGCGTTTATTTAACGGAAATATCACGAAAGCAGCTAAACATTTAGGTATTTCCAGAAGTACTTTTTACAGACAAATGAAAAAGTTTAACATTCCATATTCATAAAATACTGTTTCATTTTGTATCAAATTGTATTAATATGTCGCAACAAAGTGTTCCAAAATGGGACACTTTGTTGTTTTTTCCTGAAAAACGTTTGTCGAATCGAATATCGTGCAAAAAAGTTTTTTGATTTTTTGAATAGAACAATTCGTGGTAAATCGACCAATTTCATCACTCTCCACCTTTTTTAATCACCAATATTGGTACACTTTTTGCATATTATCAAGATGAAAGCGTTTTATTTTTCATAAAGGAGGAGAGCACATTGACCATTTCCATCAACCATCTTCAATGGATGTATGAAACGATGTACAAAATTCGCTACTACGAGGACAAAATGGCAGAAGCGTATGCCGAAGGGAAAAATCCAGTCTTTAATATTGGTGCTGGACCTGTACCAGGTGAAATGCATCTTGCGACTGGTCAAGAACCTGCTGCTGTCGGCATATGTATTCATCTTAAAAAGGAGGATACGGTAACATCTCCACACCGCCCGCACCATCATGCGATTGCCAAAGGGGTCGATTTAAACAAAATGACTGCTGAAATCTTCGGGAAAGCAACAGGGCTCGGAAAAGGAAAAGGCGGGCATATGCACTTATTCGACCCTGAAGTCAAGTTTTCCTGTGGAGGGATTGTTGGAGCAGGAATTCCACATGCAGTTGGTGCCGCGTTTGCTGCAAAGAAAAAAGGAACGGATTGGGTAGCTGTTTCTTTTATAGGGGAAGGAGCTGCGAACCAAGGAGCTTTTCATGAATCTTTAAATATGGCAGCACTATGGAATCTGCCTCTTATTGTCGTCGTTGAAAACAATCAATACGGAATTTCTGTCCCTAAATCCGCATCAACTGCTGTTTTATCTAATGATATAAGAGCAGCGGCTTATGGTATCAAAGGATATTACGTAAAAGACAATGACCCAATCGAAATGTACAACGTGTCAAAAGAAGCGGTAGAACGAGCAAGATCAGGAGAAGGGCCATCCATTATTGAAATTGAAACGTATCGTTATTTAGGACACTTCCAAGGGGACCCAGAGCTTTACAGAGATAAAAATGAAGTTACTTTACTTAGAGAAAAAGATCCAATTATTCGCCTCAACCAAACTTTACGCAACGAACATGGGATAAAAGAGCATAAGCTGAGCGAATTGGAAAACAAGGCAAAGCAGGAAGTCGATGCCGCTTATCAATTTGCACGGGAAAGCGAATACCCTAAACCAGAAGATGCATTACAAGACCTTTTTGTTTAATCATTCCGAAAAAAGGATGATGGGCTCGATTTAAAGAATTGGGCAAAAACACCTTTTTGTTTTAATCATTCTGAAAAAGAAAGGAGTTATAAAAAATGCAGAAAACAAAACAGCGCTTACTAACGGGAAATAAAGCGATGGCAGAAGCGATACGATTAGAAATGGAAAGAGATCCGAACGTGTTTGTCATGGGTGAGGATGTCGGTGTATACGGAGGTATTTTCGGAGCAACGGAAGGATTATTTCAAAAGTTCGGTTCTGAAAGAGTGATCGATACACCGATTTCGGAAACTGCCTTTATTGGTGCTGCTATTGGAGCAGCTCAAGAAGGAATGCGGCCGATTGTTGAATTAATGTTCGTCGATTTCTTCGGTGTTTGTATGGACCAAATTTATAACCATATGGCGAAAATTCCGTATATGTCAGGTGGACGCGTCAAGCTCCCAATGGTGCTGATGACGGCTGTTGGCGGCGGATATAACGATGCAGCTCAGCATTCGCAAACACTATATGCCACTTTTGCTCATTTGCCTGGAATGAAAGTGGTGGCGCCATCCACTCCGTATGATTTAAAAGGAATGATGATTTCTGCCATCCGTGATGATAACCCAGTCGTCTTTATGTTTCATAAGACATTACAAGGGTTAGGATGGATGGACCAATTAGACGCATCAGTTGGACATGTCCCGGAAGAAGCGTACACCGTGCCAATCGGCAAGGCCAAAGTGGTAAGAGAAGGAAAAGATCTTACTATTGTAGGCATTCAAATGACGACCCATCATGCATTAGAAGCTGCGCAAAAGCTCAGTGAGGATGGAATTGAGGCAGAGGTCATCGATTTACGCTCACTCGTTCCATTAGACCGGGAAACAATTCTTCAATCCGTTAAAAAGACGCATCGTTTGCTTGTCGTCGATGAGGATTATTTATCATACGGGATGACGGCAGAAATCGCAGCGATTGTAGCAGAAGAAGGCTTATATGATTTAGAAGCACCTGTTAAGCGATTAGCTATTCCAGATGTACCAATTCCATACAGCCGTCCACTTGAACAATTTGTTCTGCCAAATGCCGAGAAAATTTTTAACGAAGCAATGAAGCTAGTCAATGAATAAAATCGATTTCTCATATATAGGAGGCAGCCTATGTTAATCGAAGTAAAATTACCGCGACTATCTAATGATCATGATGAAAGCTTAATCACCTTCTGGCATGTTTCTGAAGGTGATGTAGTGGAAAAAGGCAATACACTCTTGGAAGTTCAAACAGAGAAGGCCGTTTCGGACATTGAAGCTCCAGTGTCAGGTGTGGTTAAAGAAATTAGAAAAAAAAGAAGCGAAACCGCTGCTGTTGAAGAAGTATTAGCCATCATAGAAACAAGCCAAGACACGACGACTGACACCGTTAGTGAAACAACACCTGCAATAGAAGAAGAACAGAAAGCTGTACTAGAAGTTCCAAACGAGAAAAAAGCGACTCCGCGTGTAAAAAAATTAGCGAAAGAACTCGGTGTTGATTGGCGCCTTGTTCATCCAACTGGTCCAAACGGAAAGGTCACGGAGGAAGATATTCGAAATGCGGCAAAGAAAAGCGAAGAAAAAGAGAAACAACCAAAACAGTTTATTATCGCACCTCCATCTGTGCGTAAATTTGCGAGAGAACATAATGTCAGCCTGGAGGAAGTGACACCGACAGGTCCTAACGGAAGAATCGTCAAAAGCGATATTGAAGCAGTCATCGCCAAACGAAAACTGGAACAAACAAAGGCTGTAAGCGAAGCAGCAGGCAAGGAAGCAACAAAAGAGAAGACGAGCACACAAGACAAACGAAGAATCCCTTTTACTGGCATTCGAAGCGTGATCGCAAAGGCAATGGTTCATTCAAAATCTGTTATTCCGCATGTCACTCATTTTGATGAGGCCAATGTTACAAATCTTGTGTCCCACCGTGAAAGGGTAAAACCATATGCGGTTGAAGAGGAAATAAAACTCACTTATCTCGCCTACGTCGTCAAAGCATTAACAGCCGTGCTTAAAAAATATCCGATGTTAAATGCTTCCTTAGACGATGAGCGAGAAGAAATCATCTTAAAAGATGAATATCATATCGGCTTTGCGACCGACACCGAACGCGGCCTTGTCGTTCCGGTAATTAAGCATGCAGATCAAAAGTCATTATTTCATATTGCCAAAGAGATCCAAGAGCTTGCCAAAAAAGCAAGAGACGGCTCCATCAAAGCAAATGAAATGACGGGAGCCACATGTACGATATCCAATATCGGATCTGCTGACGGATCGTGGTTTACTCCAATTATTAATCATCCAGAATCATGTATATTAGGCATCGGCAAAATCGAGAAAAAACCTATTGTTGTCAATGATTCCATTGAAATCGCTCCAATGATGGCGCTATCCCTTAGCTATGACCATCGATTAATTGATGGCATGCTGGCGCAAAAATCTTTAAACGAACTTAAAAAATCTTTAAGCGAGCCGGATTTGTTGTTTGTAAAATAAAAATTTCTGCGTCAGGCTCACTTTACTGTCACACCTCGAAGTTATCGAAGATTGTCAGAAAGATAGACAAAAAGAATTTGCAGTTTGCTGATTTGTAAATGCCTGAGTATTGAGTATAAGCGTCTTGCTGATTTTAAGAGCAAACCGGCGTGATCCCTGTCTCGTTTCAAAGCAAGAGAGAGCCATTCCATCTTTCAATACAGCTAGGCTCTCTTTTTGTTTTTATCAGAAAATTCCGTTTCAATTTTTTGATTTCTTCTCTTCTTTCCATTTTAACATGTTCACCTAATAGTTTCTCACCTCTAAACAACGAGTAGGTGGGAGAGGTTCGTTAAAAGCGTGCCGCTATTTCCTCACGAAATGGGTTTGAAACCTTTTATCAACGAATTTTGGCGGCGATGAAGGAATTTGGGAAAATAGAAGTGATCGATGCATCGGACCAACTGGCCACTATTGGTTAAATTTAGCGTATTGCCAAACAAAATCCCCTCTCAGGTAGACTATCTTTCGGCTACCTGGGAGGGCAAGCTCTCTTTTTCTTTCTACAAAGCTTTAATAAAAACGGGAACGAATATTAAACTTTTTGTTCCTCCTCCACTTTAGCTAATGGTCCAGCTGCTTTTACACGAATGCGTGTAGCATTACCTGGCAGATAAGCAAGTGGTACGTCTTCGATATCAACAATGACAACATGATCTGGGTCAGCTCCAGCTTTGATTGCTTCTTGAACCGCTTCGTTTTTAGCGAGATTCATCGCTTGTTCTCTTCCTAATTCATCCAAACTATATACTTTTTCAACTTGTCCACTTACTTGGGCAATGGCTGCACCAATGGCATTTGCCACCCCAAAATGATCAGGGAGAATGACCTTTGAAGCGCCTTTCAACGATTCAGGAAGTAAAATACTTCCTCCCCCTACAAGAATAACAGGGACAGGTGCTGAACTAGTTTTCATTTTATCAATTGCTTCTTCCACCATTTCGATCATTTTTTGATAGATTGCTTCTAGTAAACGTTTATCTAAATGGGCAACTTTAGAAGGGTCCCCTAAGTTTACTTTCCCTAACGCCACGACGACGTCAGTTGTTGTTAAAGTGTCCCCGCCAAAAACAAGTCCTTTTTCAGGAAGGCGATAGCCGACACTATCTGGTCCAATCGTAAAGCTTCCGTCATCCTTGATACGAATAATCGTTCCGCCTCCTAACCCAATGGACACTAAATCAGGCATACGGAAGTTCGTTCTCGCCCCTCCAATTTCAACGGCTAAAGATGATTCACGCGGGAACGATTCAATAAGCACTCCGATATCTGTTGTCGTCCCCCCTACATCAACTACAAGTGCATCAGATTGACCTGTTAAATAAGATGCGCCCCGTAATGAGTTTGTCGGTCCGCATGCAATCGTATAAATCGGATACTTAACAGCATAATCAACAGACATTAACGTTCCGTCATTTTGTCCAAAGAAAACTTTTGCGTCAATGCCTTCTTCTTTTAAAGCATTGATAAATCCCGTTGCCGTTGTTTTGGCCACATTGACAACCGCTGCATTTAAAATTGTTGCGTTTTCACGTTCTAAAAGGCCGACGCTGCCAATTTCAGATGATAATGAAACAGGTATTTCTTCTCCCAGCACTTCATGAATAATTTCTGCTGCACGTTTTTCATGACTGTCTGAAACAGGAGAAAAAACGGACGTGATCGCAACCGAATCGACCTTCCCTTTGATTTCATTGGCAATTCGATATAGCTCTTCTTCATCTAGTTTGGCGATTTCCCGACCATCAAACTCATGACCCCCTCTTACGATATAAACGTAGCGTCCGAGTTCGTCACGAAGGTCATCAGGTACACCAATTAATGGTTTAACCGCTAATGTAGCAGGAGCTCCGATGCGAATGACCGCAATGTTATTTAATCGTTTCCGTTCCACTATCGCATTTGTACAATGTGTTGTGCCAAGCATTGCATATTTAATTTGCTCTCTCGGAACGTTTGCCTCCTCAATGATTTTCTTCATCGCTTTATAAATTCCGGTGCTCACATCCACTGTTGTTTTTGACTTTGTTTCCGAAATAACTTGATTGGTCTCATCTAATATAACCGCATCTGTATGTGTACCACCGACGTCGATTCCGATTCGATAAATACTCATTTTGCTCTCGTTCCTTTCTTCACTAATTCTTCAACAGGTACATAATCAACCGCATAGCCAAAATATTTTGGACCACACGTTTCAATCCCTTTTTCGGTTCTCCACTTTGGATCACAAGGAATACCAATCACTACACAACGCGCTCCATATTTTAGCCCTTCTGTTGTAATTGGAAGACCTGTTTCTTCATCCAGTACTGCGATTAAGTCTGGTGTGACACATAAAAGGCGATCTTCCGTTTGTGCAATTAAATGTTCGTTTTGAAAGCGAAGTTGTAACGTTTCCCCTTTATAATTTGCCAAACCATCCATTTTCGCTGTTCCTCTTGCAAAGCCTGTTTCAGTCTTGCGATTAACATCTGAAACTTTTCCACGGAACAGCTCAAATCCGCCTGTCAACGCTAATACTTCTTTAATTGGATCTACATTGTTTGCTTTTGCTAAGCGAATCGTTTTGCCGATGTCTTCTTCTAATTTTAAAATGTTATGGATTCCACTTTCTTTAATATTCTTACCTGACATTGGGTAAATCGCCAACATCACAGATCCGCCTTTTTGGATGGTTGCACTTCTTGCAATTCGTTCGGCCCAAACATTATCGATCGTATTTAAAAGTGTGGAGTTTCCTTTTTCATCTGCAAGAACCATTGGCGTTGCCGAAATCCCATCCAAGTAGAAAGTAACCATTTGCAATTCTGGGAAAGCTCGCCCCATTCCATCGACATCAACGACCGGGAGGCCTAATCGCGCTGCAAGGGCAAGCGGTAATAAGGAGTTAATACCACCAGCTTCGATTGGCATCGTAGCAAAAATCTTTTTCCCTAGATAAGATTCTAAGCTTTTGAATGCTTGAAGTGCTTCGTCTCCACTCGGTACTTTTTCAACTAAAACGGTTGGCGCCCCCATCATGCCAGAAGGAACGATCAAGGCATCATCTGGAACCTCATCTACCGAAAGCAGCTTGATTGGTCCAAACTCTTCAATGGCTTGAAGCGCCATCAGTTTCCCAATATAAGGGTCTCCACCGCCCCCTGTTCCTAAAAGTGCTGCACCAATTGCAATATCTTCAATTTCTTGTTTGCCAATGAACCGCATACATCCATCTCTCCTTTTACATGGCTTGTTGATTTATTTTTAGTTTCTTCTTTCTCGTCTCAGCCGCTTTCACTAATGCAAACTGCATAACAAAGGCAATTAAAAAGGCGTCTAATGCAGGAGCATTAGTCAGCGTGAACAGACCGAACCCATTTGGACTTGGCGTTGTACAGAAGGCAATGAATGCTGAAACAATCCATGTTGCAGCACCAATGACATTGACTTTTCCAACCGTGTTAAGATGCTCAAACGAATATTTTGATTGATTTGCAAAATAATCCGCTGTATAGATACCTCCAATTGGAGGGATTAGAACACTTAAAAAGATTAAAAATGGAACGAAACTGTCATAAATATTTAATGCCGCTAATAAGGTTCCAATAACACCAGCAATGATCGTAAGGATAAATTTAGGCACTTTCTTAAAAATAACGGAAAAGCCTAATGCCGATGAATAAAGATTGTTGTCATTTGTTGTCCATTGTCCTAGGATTAAAATCAACATCGCAAAGCTTCCCCAACCTAACCCAAGCATAATTTGCACAATATCGGATTGACTTGTTGCTTTTGCCAATATCGCTGCAATAATGAGGACAAAGCTATATCCAATTAAAAATCCAAAAAATGATGCCAAAACAGCATCTTTTGGTGTTTTCGCATAACGGGCAATGTCCGGACCAATAACTGAGCCGACAATAAAGGAGCCGGCAACAATCGATACAGCAATCGTAAACGGCATCGCATTTTCTGCTAATGGCGGGATGGATATTTCACTCCACGTATGTGAATGAACAACCTTCCATAAAGAGGCAATTAATAAAAAGCTCATAAGGGGTGCCGCTAAAATACTTAATTTTTCAATCGCCTTATAGCCAATCACGGCACTCGTTGTCATTAATAAACCACCGATGATGGATAACAAATCAACACTTATGTTAACGCCAAATAACTCATGTAAAATCTGTTGAGCGCTTGCCCCAAATAGCTGTGTTTGCACGCCAAACCAACCAAATAACGAAATCGAAATAACGATAGAGACAGCATAGGATCCATATTCACCTAAAGCAAACTTGGAAACTAATCCTGTTGATAGTCCTGTTTTGGCGCCAACGACTGAACATAACGCACTGATGATAGACAATAACAGAGAACCAATAATGGCCGCAAAAATAGCTTGAGAAATCGTTAAACCCGCTCCAAGCGTTCCCCCTGTAATAACAGAGGCTAAACAGATTCCAATTCCGAGCCAAACGGCTCCTAAATTCAACCAACCTTTCCGAAGCTCCTGAGGTACTGGTTCACGTTCAAAATCTTTTATTTTTTTGTCATCTTGCATGAATCTTCATCACCCTTTCATTTCATAATTCTCCCTCTGCTTTAATCCGCACTCGCAAAACTTGACCTTTTAAATAAGCGAACGGATATTCCTTGATTGAAACTACTTGTACAGTATCTCGTTTTGCCCCTTTACGAATAACGGTATCAATGACTTCTTGCTTTCTTTTTTCAATGACGTGTTCTTTTTTTTCATCATGGAGCCATAGCACCTTATCTAGCTGGGCGCTAACAGGTGCATAACAAGCTCCGATGGCATTGCAATAAGCGTAGCCAGCTGGATGATAAACTTTTCGATATTTACCAAATAGTCTGTCTTTTAAAAATGGACTTGCCCCTCCGACTAATACAATCGGGATATCTCTATTTAATTCCTCGTATTTGTCAATCGCTTGCTTCGTTTCCTTGATTACAAACTTCACAATTTTTTGACATTCCTCTTCTGATAATTTTTCCAAGTTCCTCTTATGGTTGTTCGGATAAAAAGGGAAAATGGGAGATTTTTTTAAAAAACAGTCGGTAATCGTCCATTTGTTTCCGTCCAATGTGATTTGAGCATTTCCGATCAGTTTTTCCTTCTTTTTTTCAAGAGAGAGAAATCCTTTTTCGCCTTTTACAACACTTTCAAATCCAAATGGCAATGAGGTAATGGCTGGTATCGGCATATTGATTTCAATTCCTAATAACGTTGAAGATCCAACATTTTCTTCCATCCTCCCATTGACCATTTTGCCAATGTTGATTGTACTCCCGCCGACATCCACTAAAATAAAATCACGAAGCTCTGTTAAGATAGAAGCACCTCTTAAGCTGTTCAACACTCCCGAACTAATCGTTAATATTGGAAAATGCATCGCTTCTTCGATGCTCATAATGGATCCATTATTTTGAATTAACCAATAAGGACAATGTACATTCAGCTTTTCAAATATCGTTGATATCCCTTTAAGAGCGTTTTTTAGCACCTTTGACAGCATCGCATTTAATAAAGCGGCATTCTCTCTTTCAATAAATCCTAAGCTTCCAATCGTATGGGACATCGTGACATGCATGTCGGGAAATCTTTCTAACAGCTGTTTTTGAACGCATTTTTCCTCGATTTCATGAAAGGGAGAATTGGCTCCGACAATACAAACTGCTTCTACACCTGATTTTTCAATTTCTGAAAAAATATCAGATAATACCTCATTTTCAATCACACATGTTGGATCCTTTTTTGTAAAACTGAGCGTACTTGGAACATGAAATTCGTGTCGTATATATGACTTTAAAGATTTAGGCCATTTTAAAGCAGGCTTGATGAAGCTTTTTTGTTTTGAAAGTCGAATTAATGCAACATTGACTAATCCTGTTTCAAAATAAAGAGCATTTGATACATGGGTTGTCCCAATAAACACACCTTTTATCTTTTTCGGATTGAGCTTCGTATCTGAAAACATTTGTTTCAGTGCCTCAAAAATTCCAGTCAAAATATCGTCTGTTGTGAGTTGTTGGGAAACCGCTACGATTTTCCCATCATCAGCAACTAATACTGCATTCGTGTTTGTCCCTCCGACATCAATTCCGAGCCTCATCTAGTTTACCTCCTTCTAGTTCAAAAGGTTTGTATGACCCTGGTAAACCAAATCTCTGTGGGCCGACTAGCTGAATCATGCCACTAGTTCTGAGCATATTCGGAGCAGGAATGACAAACACGAGAACATGCTGTCCTTCTTCAATTTCGGAAACACTACAAGGCAGGAGTGTTCGCTCATCGAGAAGTAAAATTAATTCCGGTGTTGTAAACATCATGCCATTTTGCTCTTCAATACATAAAAATTCATTTTGAAATTGAATTTGAATCGTCCGATTCGAAAATGGAGACCTCCCTATGACAAAAAATCTTCCTACTAGTCCTTCTTTTTCAAACCATTTTTGCAAGGAAATAATCGTTCCTTTAAATTGAAATATCGGCTTCCCATATACTGAGTTTTCGAATGCTGCTTGTAATTTTTCAAGCTTTTCCGTTCGACTTCCAGACTTCAACGCTTTTCCTAGATATAGAACAAGCTTTAATGTTCCAGGGATCATCGATGTTTTTGCTTCTCTACCGCTCATGCCATAGGAGATAAAATGACCATATCCACTGTCGTTCATTATGATTTCTTTTGTTTGTTGTATGATATCTCCCTTTGTTAACATGACTTCATGATGAAGCGTTTTTAAGGCTAGCGGCGGGATCGGTATGTTTGACCCATAAAATGTTGTCATATCTAGCTCAGGAAAGGATCTTCCCATTCCGTCGCCGTCAATCACCGGGAGATGCTTTTGTAAGGCAACTAATAGCGGCACTAAGGCGTTCATGCCACCAATTTCTATGGATATAAGGGCATTTGCCTGTTTTCTTGTATGGTGTTCATAATATTCCAATATTTGTTTCCCTTCATCTCCAACAGGTATATCTTCCATATATAATACAGGTGACCCGATCATTCCTATCGGTACAATCCATTCATCCATTATTTCTTCAACTGTTTTAACGACTATAAGGTCCTGATCATCCATTACGGATAGAAGCAAATGTTCAATTGTTTTTGTGTCTCCACCACCTCCACAAGATAATAGTTTTGCACCTAATGCGATGTCTGGAATATCTTTTTTTGTGATTGTCCAAGCCATTTCCTTTTCCTCCCGGTTTGTTAATATTAATAGCAAGTTTTATGCCAATTTTTAATTTTTCTCAATTCCTTTTAAATCAATGATTTTTTTATTTGGCATTTATTTTACTGATGATAATGAAAAATCAGAAAATAGTGGTTTCCCCATTATTTTCTGATTTTTTCTCAATTTTTCTCAATTTTTCTCATTTTTTCTTATGTTTTCTCACTATTTGATTTTCAATTTGTTCATTCTCCTATACAACGTTGACAAGCTAATTCCTAACGCTTCAGCCACTTTCTTTTTACCAGGGGTATCTCGACCAAATTGATCTAATAATTGAATAATTTCATCTTTTTCGTCTCTTGAATGTTGATCACGATATTCGTTTGTTTTCTTCACATTCATGGCGGGTTGATTTTTTAAATAATCCGGCAAGCTTTTAACGGTGACAATATCTCCAATTTCAAGTTCTACTAAATGCTGAATAACATTTTGCAGCTCTCGCACATTTCCCGGCCAGTCATATTCTAGCAGTAATTGATATACGTTTTGCGACAATCGCTTAGGAGGACGATTTAATCGGTTTGACCAATATTTGATAAAATATTCAATTAAAATCGGTATATCCTCTTTTCTTTCTCTTAATGGTGGGATGGTGATCGGAATGACATTTAACCGATAATATAAATCTTCCCTGAATTTCCCTTCCTTAACGAGTTTTTCTAAATTTTGATGTGTAGCAGCAATAATGCGGACATCCACATCGATACTTTTCGTGTCTCCTACCGGCTCGATTTTTCGTTCTTGAATGACCCGCAACAATTTTGCTTGAAGATGTAACGACATATCTCCAATTTCATCTAAAAAAATGGTCCCTCCGTTAGCTAATTCAAAGCGCCCCTTTTTCCTTTCTTTCGCTCCTGTAAAGGCACCTTTTGCATAACCGAATAATTCGCTTTCCAATAATGTTTCAGGTATAGCAGCACAGTTAATTGCAATAAATGGTTTATGAGCGCGATTGCTGTACTGATGAATAGATTGAGCAAATACTTCCTTGCCTGTGCCACTTTCGCCGCGCAGCATAATCGTCGTACTGCTTGGGGCAACACGCTTTGCCATTTCGATCACGGATTGAATCGAATGACTGACCCCTTTAATATCATGAAATTGATAAACGGTATGTTGCTTCACTTTCGCCTTTGACTGAATTGGTTTGAAATATAACAAATAAGAGGTAATCGAATGAAGATAATAGAGCGGCTTCACATAAACATTGATTTGTTCTTCTTCAATATGATGAAGCGTTACATTCCAATCTTTATTCTCATATGTTTTTTTAATATTTTGAAAATATTCTTGTGAAATCAAATCCGTTATCGGTTCACCGATTAAAGAGGAACGGCTTTTCTTTAAATAAGAAGCGAAGGAATCGCTCATTTCTTGAATGGTTCCGTCCGGTGACACTAATGCAACAAAATCCTTTGTTGATAAAAAAAGATGCTGAATCTCCATCCGAAACATATCATTTTCCTTCTCTAATAGCCCTTTCTCCATTTCGGTGGAAATCATTTCAACCAAAGCTTCCGCTATACATTCTATCATCTCTATGTTCTCTTCAAACCATTTCTCCATATGTTTTTTCGGCTTTATCACAAATACCCCAAAAACCTCCGCCTTCACTTTAGCAGGAATCAGCAAACCTAAATCACAATAAATATTCATACCGGTCTTATGCACTTTTTCCAATAAAGACAAAAAATATTCCGAATAACGAGCTTCTATTGTTAAAGGGAAAAATTCCGTTTCTACTGGAAATTTTGCTAATCGATGATTTATTTTTTGAAGGTATCGTTCCTTATGAAAGTCTAGCATCCGATTCTCACCTTCTAAATTCAGTATTTTTGACATTTTACAATGTTTTTTTATAATCGTAAAGAAACAGTGAGTGGTAGCTGCGGGAGCTTATGGAATGTTAAGTTCAGAACGCAACCTATTCGTACATGATTCACAACATTCGCTAGTACGATCACAATTCCGATTATGTTAACATTGGTCATGTAATGATCAAATGAATTCTATTTCACGTATAATCGATTTATCCTATTGATATGGAGACATCCGCTTGAAGGGCAATCAATCCCAATTCACGACTGCCTTTTAGCCGCGGGGGAGTGATGTTAGGATATACATAAGGGAGGTATGTAGGTATGATCAGATTTGCAACAATCGGGACAAACTGGATTACAGAGGAATTTTTAAAAGCCGCAAAAAATATCCCTGATTTTTCATTAACAGCTGTATATTCACGTACAGAGGAAAGAGCGAAGAAATTTGCAGCAAAAGTTGGGGCTAAGCTTACCTTTACGAGCTTAGAAGAGATGGCAAAAAGCAATGAAGTGGACGCCGTTTATATCGCCAGCCCAAATTCATTTCACGCTGAACAAGCAATATTATTCATGAAGCATGGAAAACATGTCTTATGTGAAAAGCCAATGGCATCCAATACAAAAGAAGTGAAAGCGATGTTAAAGGCAGCGAAAGAACACAATGTTGTATTAATGGAAGCTATGAAAACGACACTTTTACCGAACTTTTTATCCATTCGGAAACATATACATAAAATCGGAAAAATCCGCCGCTATTTTGCCAGCTACTGTCAATATTCGTCACGCTACGATCAATATAAGAATGGAATTGTATTAAATGCCTTTAATCCACGATTTTCAAATGGCGCATTAATGGACATTGGCATTTACTGCCTATATCCAATGGTCTTTTTATTCGGAAAACCGCAAAGTGTTCAAGCAAATAGTATTCGACTTCCATCTGGAGTGGACGGCGAGGGAAGCATCATCCTTCATTATGGTGATATGGATGGTGTTGTCATGTATTCAAAAATTACAAATTCCTATATTCCTTCAGAAATTCAAGGTGAAGAAGGAAGCATTTTGATGGATACTATTCACACACCGCAAAAAGTCGAAATTCGCTACCGCAATGGCCATATAGAAGACATTACTGAAAAACAACGAGAGCATCCAATGTATTACGAAGTAAAAGAATTTATTGAATTAATCCAAAACGGAAAACACGAATCCGAAATCAATTCACATCACAATTCCCTTACAACGATTGACATTATCGAACAAGCACGAAAACAAACGGGGATTATTTTCCCAGCAGACGTTTAAATGGGGTATTTGTCGCGGTGACGGCTTTATAGGCGCAACACCTTTACCTCTATGCTTTTTTATTGAGTCCTCTTGGTAAAATGAAAGGACCTTATGAGCCTACCAAGAGGACTTTTTTTGCTTCCACATGTGTACAGCTTTTGGATATGACCATCCCTTAGCTGAATATTTCCGTTGACCATATTTGTGGTATACGATTGTTTGTGCTTTTTGGCAAAAGCCAACCGAAATTCATCTCCCACCTACTCACTGACGTTCGTTGAAGTGGGAGACTTCTTTCGGAAAACAGTTAAATAAAGGCTGTTTTCGTAAACTTTGTTGCTTTTCGACTAGCTAAAGTGTGACATAGCAAGCATGTCGCTTGCCTGGACAGTCGAAAATCTATGGTTGTAAAGCAACAATCTTTTAGAAAAGAGCCTAAATAAAAGGAAATTTTATTTTATATACTAAATCTTGAAAATCAATAAAAGGATTGCGATTTCCTTGAATGTCATAAATAGCTTGGTTGCGGTGTTTTTCATAGATGGAAACAGGAAATTGTTCATGCCATTTCATTAATAAAGAAACATTAATTTCTTTTAAAAAACTTCTTTTAATTTGCTTCGGGTACCGTAGTAGAAAGTACATCATTGCCCGTGCAACCGCACCTTTTCCATGCTCTGGTTCAAAACGCCCGTCTTTTACGATGCCACAGCGATTGCGAATTTTTTCATCAGGTGATTCCGGTTGATAAAAGGCAAAGTCAGCATATGGGTAATTGGATCTTTTGACATTGCAATCTGGATGACAGACAAATAAATGATGCAAATCGCTTTTCATAGGGTCTCTTGCATGAAACCAAGACTGCGGTACAATGTGCTCTGTATTAAACTTTAAACGTAAATCGATCCTTTTGATTTTTTTCAGTAAAGATGCGTCCTTTTTGTTTGTCATTTTTAAAAGGTTTTGAAATTGTTCATATCTTTTTTGAATGATTTGAAAATCTTCATAAATCAGCTTGTGCGGATCGCTTACTTCACCGGAATAAATACTTTTTACGGTTCCATCCGGCTGCAAATCGACCCAAGTATATAAATATTGGTCTTTGCTTATAAAATAAGGCAATTGATTTTTGTGCGTTTTTTTTACTAATTCATGATAAAGGTGGAATAGATGAATGCCATTTTTCTCTTGTCTCATCACATTTTTATAATAATACTTTATATCTTTCAAATCTTTATCTTGATCATAATATAGTTTCGTATCTCGACGAATTTTTTCTTGATTTTTTAATAAAACAAGGGAAGGACGAATATGGTCTTTTGTTTTCCATTCCCGGTGTTCTGCAATATGTTTAGTGAAGTACGTTTTCTTTCTGTTTTTTCTACTCATGCAATTCCCTCTTATCTGCTTCCATTTCATTTTTTGTCTGAATGAGAACATTTCCTTACGCTTTTCCTGCTTTTTTTGAAAGGCTGTTTTCGTAAACTTTGTTGCTTTTCGACTAGCTAAAGTGTGACATAGCAAGCATGTCGCTTGCCTGGAGAGTTGAAAAGCTAAGGTTGTCAAGCAACAATCTTTTAGAAAAGAGACTTTCGAAAACGAAATGATTAATCAAACGTTTGTTTAATTTTGGATGCTTCTTAAATAATGTAAATGGTAAGTCTCTTAAGCCTGCTATTCTTGAATGAAATAATGCCAAACTCCATTTTTTAATTGTTTTGTAATTTTTCCGTTTATTTCTAAATAATCAAGATGGCCAATGATTTCGGACATAACGAGTGAAAATTGCTCCGAATATTTTTTTCGATAATAGGCTTGAGCCAGCTCGCTTCCGGTTGACACTCCGTTTCGAATTAGGTTTATAATTTTTTCAGCTTTTTTCTCCATCCCTTCTAATCTATTATTAATTAATTCTTTCGGATTTGTAATCATTGTACCATGCCCTGGAAAGACAAGATTTAAAGGTAAATCTGCTACTTTTTCTAAAGACTGTTTATGTTGTAATAATGTCAACAGCCGCTGTCCTGTATGATCCGGCTCAACAAGAGCGTTGCTGGAAATATGATTGATGAGCAAATCTCCTGAGATCAGGCGGCAATTGTCTTGATCATACAGGGCAATATGGTCAGGAGAATGACCGGGCACCTCGATGACTTGAAAATTTAAATGACTTCTCTCCAATGGCATGATCTCTGCTTGCAAGGCATTTTGGGTATTTTTATCGATCGATTCCTTTAGGTAAGCGACTTGCTTGTAGCCTGCTTCTCCACATCCCATTTCTTCATACAATTGCGAAAAAAATTCAACTCGCATTTGGAGAAAGTGAGGATCTCGTTTCAAACGCGGAATCGCATCACGATGAGCATAAACGGGTATCGGATGAACGGCCGTGATTCGATTCACTAATCCAACATGATCAATATGATTGTGAGTCAAAATGATTTCGGTTAAATCTTGTAAAGCATATCCATTTTTCTTAAGCGTCTCTTCAAGTGCCTTCCAACAAGCCTCATTATTAAGACCAGCATCAACTAACGTTAGAGAATGATTGGATTTAACTAAAAAAAAGTTTATACTTCTCAAGCTAGATTGAACATCCACTATAATAGGGATAATTTCATAGCGATTGTTCTCAAAATTCATCATTGCCACTCCTCTAGTTTAAAATGATCACTTCTGGCTGCCCCACATCTTTTTCTCTCGGGTTCAGCACTTATTCTCTCGGTTCCAGCACTTATTCTCTCGGGTTCAGCACTTATTCTCTCGGTTCCTCGCATTAATCTCTCGGTTTCGCGCCTTAATCTATCGGTTCCAGCACTTATTCTCTCGGTTTCGCACCTTAATCTCTCGGTTTCGCACCTTAATCTCTCGGTTTCAGCATTTAATCTCTCGGTTTCAGCACTTATTCTCTCGGTTTCAGCATTTAATCTCTTGGTTCCTCGCATTAATCTATCGGTTTCGCACCTTAATCTCTCGGTTCCAGCACTTATTCTATCGGTTGCAGCACTTATTCTCTCGGGTTCAGCACTTATTCTATCGGTTTATCATTTTGATTTTCATTTTTATATCAATCTTTGATTTCGTCATCAACCCCCTCATTTCCTTTTATGAAATACAACTTCATGATGCCAAACCTTTTAGTCGAAGACAGTCCAATCGGGGCTAAACCTATCCCTAAATTGACAACAACTTCATGATGCCAAGCCTTTTAGTCGAAGACAGAGCTATAGTTGCATGGTAACTATCTCAAATAAACTACTTTGCTGCTTAAATTTGATTTCTGAACATGTAAAAGAAACACGGATCATCGAATGACAGCGTATATCAACAGCGCCAATTAATTTCTGAACATAAAAAACCACCCTTAAAAGGATGGTTAATGGAAAAAACATATTGATGTTGCGAGTTCTACACACCAGAATAGGCCATGAAACCACCGTCAACAGGGACGGTAATTCCTGTGACAAAACCAGACATGTTTTCATCAACTAGCCATAATAATGTGCCTAATAAATCTTCAGGGGAACCGAACCTTCTCATAGGAGTATGGCTCAGTATTTTATGCGATCTATCAGTTAGGGAGCCATCGGGATTTGTTAGGAGCGTTTTATTTTGTTCAGTTAGAAAAAAGCCAGGGGCGATAGCATTTACGCGAATGCCAACCTCAGCCATGTGTACAGCTAGCCATTTCGTAAAGTTATCAATGGCAGCTTTAGCAGCACTGTATGCTGGTACTTTCGTCATTGGCGAAGGGGCGCTCATTGATGATATATTAATAACGGTTGCTCCTTTTCTATTTACCATTTTCTTTGTAAACACTTGTGTAGGAATAAGGGTTCCTAATAAATTCAAATCAAACACAAATTGAAATCCTTCTTTACTGAGATCAAAAAACGTTGTTATTTCCATATTTTCAAGATCTTCCGGTTTTAGGATTTCATTTGTCGTCGTTCCTTTTGGATGGTTTCCTCCTGCGCCGTTAATTAAAATGTCGCAAACACCAAACTCGTTTGCCACTATTTCTTCAGCTTTTTTCACTTCTTTCACATTTAACACATTGCAAGCAATAGCAATTGCTTCGCCGCCTTGCTCTCTAATTTCCTTTACGACTTTTTCGCCTTTTTCTTTACGTAAGTTTATAATAGCAACCTTAACCCCTTGTCTTGCCAGTTCCTTTGCCATTGCACTACATAAAACTCCACTGCCACCAGTGACGACAGCGACTTTTCCTTTTAAGTTTTCGTTTAGAGGTATCACAATCGTTCCTCCTTTCTCCGTCTTTCTAAAGAATCCCAAATTCCCCATAAATACATAATCCCTAGGGCTCTGTCATAAAGTCCATAGCCTGGACGGCACTGTTCATCCCAAATATGTCTACCATGGTCGGGACGTGCGTAGCCCGTAAAACCTGTTTCATGATAGGCCTTCACAATTTCATAAATATCAATTGATCCATCACACGTTCGATGTGATGTTTCGACAAAATTACCATTTTCATAAACTTTTACGTTGCGAATATGGGCAAAAGGGATTCGGTCAGCGAATTCACGTATCATGGCTGGGATGTCATTTCTTAGATTGACCCCTAATGAACCGCTGCAAAGAGTGATACCGTTATAGGGGCTATCGACAAGATTTAAAAAACGACGAATGTTCTCCCTGTTTGTGATAATTCTTGGCAAGCCAAAAATGGACCATGGTGGATCATCTGGGTGAATAGCCATTTTAATTCCGTTCGCTTCCGCTACGGGAATTATGTTTTCTAAAAAATATTGCAAATGGTTCCATAAATCTTCCTCTGTCACATGTTGATAAGCTTCAAACAGACTGGCGAGCTCTTTTAAGCGTTCAGGCTCCCATCCAGGCATTGTAAATTTAGGATTATCTGTAATCATTTTCACTAATTCCAAAGGATCAATATTTTGAACCTTTTCATGCTCATAAAATAGTGCCGTTGAACCGTCCTCTAGCTCTTTATATAAGTTGGTTCTTGTCCAATCAAAAACAGGCATAAAATTATAGCAAATCACTTTGACCCCGACTTTTGCCAGTTTTTCAATGGTCCTTTTATAATTTTCAATATAGGCATCTCTAGTCGGACGTCCAAGTTTGATATCTTCATGGACATTAACGCTTTCGACAACGTCAATATGGAGTCCATAGGCATCTGCCTGTTTTTTCACTTCTAATATTCGATCCATCGGCCACTCTTCACCAGCCGGAATATCATGAAGAGCCCAAACGATTCCTTCAACACCTGGAATTTGTCTTATATGCTGTAAAGAAACGCTATCATTTCCCTCACCGAACCATCGAAATACCATCTTCATTTCGTTATCCCCACCATTCGTTTAAATGTCTATTCATCATATATTTAGGGATCGGCTTTCTCTTGCTTCTTTTACGATCGCCACATATTGTTTTGCTAGAGCTGTTACTTCTGAATATTTCCCTTCTTTCGCAGGCTTTGTCAGCTCACTCCCGACACCAATGGCAACGGCACCATTTTGAATCCATTCATGTGCATTTTGTACATTTACCCCGCCAGTAGGCATAATGGATACTTGTGGAATCGGCCCTTTAATGGCTTTAATAATAGAGGAATCAAAATGACTTCCTGGAAACAATTTGATAATGTCTGCACCGTATTCTAATGCTGTTTTGATCTCAGTAATCGTCATGCATCCTGGCATATATGGGATTTGATAACGATTGCAAAGCTTTGCAGTGCTTTTGTCAAAGCATGGGCTTACAATATATTCAGCCCCAGCCAATATAGCCATTCTAGCTGTCTCACTATCTAGTACACTTCCAGCACCGATGACAACCCCTTCTGATGCAAATTTAGACGTCAGTGAACGGATGACATCTGCTGCCCCTGGGACTGTAAACGTAATTTCGATGATTGTCACTCCACCTTCTATACAAGCCTTGGAAATTCGTTCGGCTTCTTCCTCATGGTCTGCGCGAACAACCGCCACAACTCCTACATCCGTTATTTTCTTTAAAATCCCCATTTTTTTGATCATTTTTCATGAAGATGTCTCATGAGGATCAAACATCCTCCTCGAAATGAGGATTTCACCCGATTCATGAGACGATCTCGCCCCTCCTTTATCCTTAATCTATCGCCATTAAAACTCAATGACTGCTTTTCTAACTTGATTTGGTTCCTTTTCGATAAACGAAAAGGCATCCTTTACTTCATCTATTGTGAAACGTTGAGTAACCATTCCATCCGTCTTAAGTGTTCCTTCGTTAAAAAGCTTGATGACTTCCGGAAACTGATTCGTTTGTAATCTCGATCCTAAAATCGTCAGCTCTTTTTTCGTGATGGATAGCTGTGGTATTTGAGAAAAGCGGGAATCAAACCCAAGCGTCACAACACGGCCAGCAACCGAAGCGATTTCAACAGCATCTGCAAACGTTTGTGGGATGCAGACGGCATCAATCACAACATTAGCTCCTTCACCGTTCGTGATCTTCATGATTTCTTCTCGAACATTTACACAAGAAGCGTTTAAAATATAATCTGCTCCCCATGATTTCGCAAAAGAAAGGCGTTCATCACTTAAATCCGAAATGATACACGTTGCTCCTTTTAATTTCGCGATCTTTAAGCAACAAAGCCCAATTGGACCGGCACCCATAATAAAAACCGTATCTCCCTTTTGGACATTTCCGCGCCAATTTGCTTGCGCGCCAATCGTAAAAGGTTCAACGAGTACAGCTTCAGCCCAATCAAGATCTGGACTTACTTTATGAACTAAATGTTCAGGCATGACGATATATTCCTGCATACCGCCGTCACGGTGCACCCCATATACTTCTAATTCTCTACATACATTTCTCCTGCCTAAACGGCATGCATAGCATTTTCCACACGTTTCGATAGGCTCGATTACCACTTTATCCCCAGCTTGAAGTCCAGTAACTCCTTTTCCAACCTCTACAATTTCACCTGTTACTTCATGTCCGATAATTCTCGGCAAAGTAGCAAGAGGATTAGTTCCGTGGTAAATATGCATATCAGAACCGCAAATTCCGACCATTTTGACTTTTATTAACACTTCATGGTCATGTTCAATCATCGGTTTTTCTTTTTCGATCATTTGCATGTTGCCTGGACTGACGACTTGCACGGCCTTCATGAGGAACAACTCCTTCTTAATAATTAGTTCTTTTCGTTAGGCTGTTTTCGTTATGAATGTTGCCTTAGGCTGCACATCACAAGACTTGATCAAAAGAAACAAAGCTTTTCGAAGACAGACTTATTTTTAATCAAATAAGCTAGGCAAGAATAAGGTCAGCTGCGGAACAAATGCGACTAATAAAAGAACCGCTAAACTTACACCTAAGAACGGCATTAGCTCACGAGAGGTTTTACTTAGCGACACTTTTCCAATACTAGATGCCACGAATAAACATACACCGACTGGAGGAGTTGATAATCCAATCATTAAATTCAATACCATCATGACACCAAAATGAATCGGATCCATTCCAATACTTGTTGCAACAGGCAATAAGACAGGGAATAGGATCACCAATGCTGCAATAGTTTCCATAAATGTTCCAACGAACAGCAATAATAAATTGATAAGAAGGATGACAACAATTGGATTTTCTGAAATACTTAAAATGGCATCTGCAACCATAATCGGAATTTGCTCACTCACTAAAATCCAGCCAAATAAGTTGGCAAAGCCAACTAACATCATAATCGAAGCTGTTCCAACCATGGAATTTAATAAAATTTTCGGGATATCTTTTATTTTTAATTCTTTATAGATAAAAAGCCCAACGATAAGCGCATATAAGACAGCTATAATGGAGGCTTCAGTTGGTGTAAAATATCCTCCTAAAATTCCAAATAAAATAATGACTGTCATCATTAAAGCCCAAAATGCGCCATAAAACGACTTCATTATTTTTGAAAGCGGCTGTCTTTCACCTTTCGGGTAGTTTCTTTTAACCGAAATGATGTAGGTCGGAATCATTAAGCCTAAACCTAATAAAATGCCAGGGATCATCCCCGCAAGGAAAAGATCACCAACCGAAATGCTAGCAAGCGTTCCAACGATAATCATCGGCAAGGATGGCGGAATAATCGGTCCAACTGTTGATGAAGAGGACGTAACAGCAGCGGAAAATGCCGCACCATATCCTTCTTTTTTCATCGCTGGGATTAGAACACCGCCAATACTAGCCGTATCCGCTAGTGCTGTTCCGGAAATACCAGCAAACCCCATTGATGAACCGACATTGGCCAAGGCAAGGCCTCCGCGAATGTGACCGACAATATTATTCGTAAATTGAATAATGCGATCTGTAATACCGCCAAAATTCATTAAATTTCCGGCTAATATAAACCCTGGAATACATAACAATACAAATGAGTTAAGTCCAGCAAACATTTTTTGCGGAATAATATTTAACGGGATATCTGCTAATATTAAATACAATAAAGAAGATAAACCTAAGCTAAAGGCAATTGGTACCCCTAAGAAGATTAAGACAATAAAGGAAATAAACAAAATGAGCGCTAACATTATTTCTCATCCCCCTTTCGGAGACTTTTCAGCAATTCAACAATATGAAGCAACGCATAAATCGCAATAAACAATACGGCTATACCAATACTTGCATGAATGATAGACATATCAATGGCCATCGTTGCGGATTTTTGTCCAACCCCAACTAAAGTAAATTGGTAGCCTTGGTATGCGATTACTGCACAAAATATAGCAACCGTTAAATAAATCAATGCTTCATAAATCACTTTTGCTTTTTCAGGCAACAATTTTTCAACGAGTTCAATGTTAATATATTCTTTCTTTTTTAAAGCTAACGGAGCTGCGAAAGAGACGGAGTATATGAATAAAAATCTCGTTAGCTCTTCCGTCCAAATAGCTGAGTAAGGCAAGTAGCGGGAAAGAATTTGAATCGTCACAACAACGATAATGCCGATAAACGTGATTATCGTTGCGAGCTCTAAGGTGCGATCAATCAGCTTTGTACCTTTCATAAAGGGTGACAGCCTCCTTTTAATGGAAAGACATACCATCTTTTTAGTCCGATTGGACGATCAGATGATATGTCTATCAATCTTCGAAAAACGTTTTATTGAACTTCTAAGATTTTTTCATATAATTCGTACTGTTCTGGAGTTAAGTTTTTCTGAATCGCAGGCTTCATTGCTTCACGGAATGCATCTTGGTCAACCTCTACAAATTCCATGCCTTCTTCTTTCAATTTCTTTTCATATTCAGCAACTTCTGTTTCAAATAACTCTTCTCCATATGCTTGTGCTTCTTTAGCAGCAGAGAGTACCGCATCCTTCATTTCATCAGATAAAGATTCAAATTGCTTATTTCCAACTAAAACGTAAATCCAAGAATAAACATGTTCCGTTTTATTGACATATTTTTGAACTTCATAAAATGCAGCACTATAAATTAAGTCAACTGGATTTTCTTGCCCTTCAATAACATTTTGCTGCAGCCCAGTAAACACTTCATTGAAATCCATCACTTGCGGCTTCGCTCCAGCTGCCTCCCAAACACTTAAGAATAACGGTACGTTAGGTACGCGCATTCTAAATCCGTCTAAATCTTCTGGTTTAGTAATCGGACGGTTAGAAGTTAAATTACGTGGTGCACGAGTATGATAATAAAGAGGTGTTAAACCTGCTTTTTCTTTGATTTCCGCTTCAATTTCTTTACCAATCTCGCCCTCAACTACTTTTTTCACATGATCTAAATCTCTAAATGCATATGGAGCTGCCATCAATGCCGCTTTAGGAGCCCAGTTTTGCAGCGTTTCACCAGAAATGACCATGTCTACAGTACCTGCTTTAATACTATTAATCGTATCTGTTTCTCCACCAAGCGCATTATTTGGATAAACCGTAATTTCAAGTTTTCCGTCTGTTTTTTCTTTTACTAAATCGGCAAATTTCAATGCAGTTTTATGCCAAATATGATTTTCATCAGCTAAATGTCCAAGTTTCCATTTAATTGTTTCCCCACTATCTGCTGAATCCTTTGAACTATTTGAGCCACATGCCGTTAATAACAACATCAATGCACAAACAACTGTAAACCATTTAAATTTTTTCATAAAAGATCCCCCTTCATATTTTTTTTCATAGTGAGTGGTCAAACATTTCCCCTAAATGTACATTTCTCCTCACAGATCCCCCCTTTCAAAGGTGATCGACTATTCCTTCACTAAATATTGATAAACGGTTTCCGTAACAGGAACCCCTTCTTTTAGCCTTGCTTCTTCTCGAAGCTGTTCCGGCTCTCCAGGAACCATTACTCGATCAAATCCTTCCGCCGGTTTAACCGCGTGAAGCTCATCAATCATGCGATCAACGTTTTCAAGGAATGAATCAATCTTTGTAAAGATGGCTGGATTTATCGCGCAAACAAAATGGCCTAATTTACGCATTTTATTGTAATCGCCGTACATTTTGGCGATATGTGGACCAAAAGCGGCTCCTGCTAATATGCCAGAGAAAATATCGACAACCATGCCTAATCCATATCCTTTCGGTCCAGCAAATGGGAGTAAAGCAGACACTTTATTTGGATCTGTTGTCGGCACGCCGTTTTCATCAACTCCCCAATCAGAAGGAATCTCTTTTCCAGCTTCTCTTGCATGGAGAATTTTCCCAAATGCAACATTGCTCGTTGCCATATCTAAAATGATCGGCTTATGTTTTTTAGCTGGAAAGCCAAAGGCAATTGGATTTGTTCCAAAGAACGCTTCAGCTCCGCCAAATGGAACGACAATTTTATCTGTATGTGTCATGACCATTCCGATCATGTTTTTTTCCGCTGCTTGCTGTACAAAGTAAGATAACGCACCACAATGACTGCTATTCACAACGGTCAACATGCCGATTCCATTTTTTTCGGCTAGCTGAATGGCATAATTCATCGCTTCTTTTGTAATGACATGTCCCATACCGTCATCGCCATCAAAGATCGCAGAGCTAGGACCTGTTTCTTTTACCGAAAATTGAGGATTAGGATTTAGTCCGCCTTCTGTTATCCGCTTAACATAATGCTCTGTCCGTAAAACACCGTGTGAATGGACACCTCTTAAATCGGCATGAACTAACACATCAGCGACAACGCTTGCATGTTCGGTAGATAATCCTGCTTTCGTTAATTTTTTCACGACTAAATCTTTTAACTCGTTATGTTGAACAATGACGTCTGCCATGTCTCTCCACCTCTTTTACTCTAAATTTGCATGCCGCTTTCTCATCACTTCATTTAAATGCTCATTCGTTTCGGTTTGTAAACTGTAAATAATGATAGCGTCTAATAGTAAATGAACACTTTGATCAAATTGATTACCGAGCGGCTGGATCGTCGTTGGTTCCGTTGATCTACGATACTTCGTAGCCGCAGGAATCACTAATATTCCATCACTAATAGAAGCTATTTTCGATTCTCGATTGGTTGTTACGGAAAACAGTTTTGCCCCCGCTTTTTTAGCTTTTTCTGCAAATTGATAAATGGAGCCTGTTGAGCCTGAGCCAGAAATGACAACAAGCAAGTCATCCTTGGCAATGCTAGGAGTAATCGTTTCACCAACGACGTAAACGTGATAGCCCCCATGCATTAGCCGCATAGCAAAAGCCTTTCCCATTAAACCTGAGCGTCCTTCACCAAGGATAAAAATTCGCTTCGCTTGATGCAATTCATTTGCAAGCGCCAATGCTTCTTCATCGCTGACATTTGCTAATACCGTCGACACCTCATTGGCAACCGTGCTAATGATCGTTCTCATACTCTTTGATCAATCCTTTCATTTTAGATGCAGCTTTAGCCGGGTTTTCCGCCTTAGTGACAGCGCTTCCAACGATAATAGTATCGGGCTTATGCTCCAGTATGGAAGGAAGGCTTTCAAGATGAATTCCGCCTGCGACGGCAATCTTAAAATTGGAAAATCCTTGTAAAAGACGAAACATGCCAGCATGTAATTCACCTTCCAATTGACTATCTTTCCCGAAATGAAGACTGACAAGCTCCACCCCTAACGATTCCAATTCAAAAAGTCTCTTTTGATCAGAAATTCCTAACAGATCGACCATTACTTGCCGATGGTACTGTTTAGCGACTTCCATCGTATCCGTAATCGTTCGATCTGCTGAAAATGCCATGACGGTCATAATATCCGCTCCAGCTTCAAAAGCTTGGATGGCCTCGTGCCTGCCGGCATCGCATGTTTTCATGTCAGCAACGATGACTTTATGGGGGTAGGCCGCTTTTATTTCACGAACAATTTGCATCCCGTATTCTTTTATGACTCCTGTTCCAATCTCAATCCAATCAACATGTGAATGCGTCTCCTTTAAAATTTGAAAGCATTCCTTTTTTGTTAAGCGATCAAGGGCTAACTGCAGCTTCATAACATTCACCCCACACATTATCTTTCAATAAATGCTTTTTCCCCTAACTGAACGAGCACATCCTCCAAATAAGGCAATCCTTCATTATCTCCTGAAACACTAACAACCATGGAACCAATCGTGTTCGCAAATTGCAAAGTCCTTTCAAGCTTCCATCCTTTTAGCACTCCATAAATGAAACCAGCATCAAATCCGTCGCCTGCCCCTACTGTATCCACAACTTTTCTTGGTTTAACTGGAGGAGCTTCTATATATTGTCCGTCGTAATATCCGACAGATCCTTTCTCGCCTTTCTTAATAGCGATATAGGAAATTCCATAACTTTTGCATCGTTCAATGATTTCTTTCGGATTCCTTACCCCAAATAAAAGCTCTGCTTCCTCTTCTCCAGTTAACAAAATATCGACATAAGGCAAAAACGTCGTTAGCGCTTCTTTCGCTTCTTCCTTGCTCCATAGTTTTAATCGAATGTTTGGATCAAGCGAAATCAGCATCCCAGATTTTTTGGCAATGGAAACAGCCCTTTTCAAAACTTCCGCATTTTTTTCTTTATCAATGGCTAAGAATACTCCTGTAATATGAAGCAGTTTTGCCTTTTGGATATATTCTTCATTTAATGCCTCTGCCGTTAAAGTTGTCGTAGGAGAATTAGCTCGATAATAAAAGGTGCGCCCGCTTCCATCCTCTAAAATTTCTTTAAAATTTAGTGAGGTCGGATAGCCGTCAACGAGCTTAACTTCTGATACATCAATTCCTTCACCACGAATAAAATGGAGAATATACCTTCCAAACTCATCATTTCCTAAGCGGCTAATCCAGCCGGTTTTTAACCCTAATCGCGCACAGCCGATCGCAACATTTAGCTCGGCCCCGCCAACTTTACGCTCAAATGAGTGCACAAACCGTAATGGTCCTTTCGAGCTTGGGTTGAAGGTGATCATCGCATCACCAATGGTTAAAACATCATTCATCCATCCACCACTCCTTATTGATGTAGTCTCTTTCTCTTTCCACGGGGAGTAATGGAGAGAAAGCTTCTTAACATGATTCACGCATCATAAGCTTTGGTTCAAAGCGATATATATGGCCTTCTTCTTTCACATCCGCGTCTTGAATTTTTTGTAATAACATTTCTGCTGCTTTTTTTCCCATGTCAAAAGTTGGCTGTGCAATGGTCGTTAATGGCGGGTTGTAGAAGCTGGCATATGAAACATCATCTATCCCAATTAGGGCAAGATCGTCTGGAATTTGAATGTGCTGTTCTTTTGCATAATTTAAAATTTCGGCTAACACTAAATCATTCCCGGCCAAAATAGCTTGCGGGGGCTCTTTTAAAGAAAGCATTTCATTAAGCCCTTCACGGATTTGGTGCGGATCTAAGCTCTTAATATAATCCTGTACGACCGGAAGTTGATGCTCTTGCAAGGCCTGTTGAAACCCGGTTAATCTCTCAACCCTCGGTGTAACATTGCGAATAATTGATGTCGTGATCATCCCAATTCGTTCGTACCCTTTTTCGACAAAATGCTGCACGGCTATTTTGGCAGCTTTCACGTTATCGAGCATAATGGCAGGGATCGGGATTTCTGAAACGGAACGGTCAACAAATACAACAGGGTATTTTTCGCTTACCATACGTTCATAAAGCTCACGATTACCGCCGGTTGGGAAAATAATTAGCCCATCTACTTGTTTTGCCCGAAGCATATCGATATACTTCTTTTCTTTATCTGGATTATCATCGGCATTGCAAACGATGATATGAAAATCTTTTTCATGACAAGCATCTTCAATCGCTCTGATCACTTGTGTTGAAAACGTATGCAAAATATTCGCTACGATGACGCCAATCGTCGAAGTAGATTTTTGCTTTAAGCTTCTTGCCACAATGTTCGGCTGATAACCTAATTCCTCAATTGCGCGCTCAATCCGCTTCTTCGTTTCCTCCCCCATATATTCATATCGTTTGTTTAAATATTGAGAAACCGTACTTTTAGACACATTTGCATGCTTCGCAACATCTTTAATCGTTACCGTTTTCATACAACCTTCTCCTAGCCGCTTATAAAATGAACTAAATCGATTTAGTAATAGGCAAAAAATAATTTTAAAATAAACCGGTTTAGTAAACATTAAAAAATATATAAATCGATTTAGTAAACCGATTTATTGACATTATATGAAATAAGAAAGCCTTTTACAAGTACTTTTTTAAAAAATTTTGGCTCTTTTCTAAAAGATTGTTGCTTTACAACCTTAGCTTTTCAACTGTCAGGAAAGCGATAAGCTTGCTATGTCACGCTCTAGCTAGTCTAAAAGCAACAAAGTTTACGAATACAGACAAAATTTTAAAACGCAATCAAAAGCTTTTTGATATTAAGGTCTGCCCCCTCTTTTGTGTGGAGTCAGACCCTATTTATTTTATAACGATACGGTTTTGATTTTAAATGGTTCAAAGGCGACTTTTATCGATTCAGTTGGGCATCCTTCATAAGCATCTTCCAAATCATCGTAAAGATGTTCCGGGACTTCACAAACTCCTTCATTTTCGTCGAGAATTGAAAACGCCAACCCTTCATCATCATAATCAAAGATGTCAGGGGCCGCTGCGCCACAAGCCCCACACGCAATGCATGTTTCTTGGTCAACCCTTGTATATTTAGCCAATACGATCTTCCCCTTTCTTAAGATGACCATCTATTTGATCTAGTCTTCTCTATCCGCTCACGATTATTTGTCATGCGGAAGGTCTAAAACTGACTACTTTACTATCGCTTCATTTAATGGTTGTGCAGGCAATAAAATTTGATTTTCTTTTACGGCATATAAACCTAACGGAACAAGTTTAAGGTCTGGGAGGAAATCACATGTTAAGAACAATAATGTGTATAAAATATCATGAAAAGGAAATCCTCTTTCCTGAAGAGCGGCTTGTAATTTTACATGATTTTCTACAACTGTTTCAAACGAGGAATCTATTGCCATCATTCCCGTAAACGGAAGAGGAATTTCAAGAATCACTTCATTCCCATCAACAACTACAATTCCTCCGCCCATTTCGTAAACTTTTTTCGCAGCAATCGCCATCGAGTCAGGATTCTTGCCGATCACAAGCAATTCTGTTGTTGTATTGTAGGTAGAGGCCATACCATCTAAATTCAAAGCGAAGCGCTCTAAAATCGCTTTCGAAATCCATTTTCCTTTACGATCGATTAATACAGCATTTAACAATCCTTTATGTGCTGCTATATGAGCAAAGCCGTCTTTTGACGGGAGCATCATATCTTTTCTTTTTGTAATGACATTGCTTGTAAAATAAACAACGGGAACTGTCTTTTCTGATGAAGAATGAGGATAACGATATAGATTCAAATCATTTAGCATTTCTTTTAGAAAAAGAAACGGTTCTCTTTTGATATATTGATTCCAATGAATTTCCGGCATCGAAACGAGTAATTCTCCTTTTTTTGCAACGATTTCTCCCTTTGAAATGACCGCACTAGGACGAAATTCTTTTAGGTTAGGAAGCAAAAGAATATCTGCCAGCCTCCCTGGGGCAATTCCCCCAATGTGATCGTCAAGGCGTAAATAAAAAGCTGCATTAATGGTTACCATCTGCAAAGCGTTCATCACAGGGACACCAAGTTCCACCGCTTTCCGGACAAGACCATCGACAAAGCCTTCCTCTTCGATAAAACCGGGATGTGGACCATCTGTTGTCATCGTCATACGATTGGTGCTTACTTTACCTTCAATAATAATTTTCACTAATTCCGGCAAATCAGGACGAAGTGAACTATTACGCATCGTCGTCCAAATTCCTAGTCTCAACCGATTCAATGCCTCTTTAGCTGTAATCGCTTCATGGCAGGCACTTACTCCTGCCGCTGCAATGGAGTTTAATTTATCATAAGAACATCCAGCAGTATGGCCATCAACAACTTTCCCCATTTTTTTGGCTCGTTCCATTGTGTCGATTAAAAAGGGATCCCCTTGATAAATCTGCGGCCATCTTGTTACCTCTGCCGTTCCAATGACTTCGTCTAATTCCAACAGCTCCTGAACATCCTTTTGGTTAAACCATTCTTTTTCTCCTGGAAAATCCGCTTGAGAAACAAGGCGTACAAGCCAAAGAAAATTTCCTGGCAACACTTTTAAATCGTTAACCATTTTCTTAAACCCTTTTGGACCCATGTGCAGGTAAAAAAATAAATTATCATTCACAGTCGTCGTCGTTCCAAGGGGCAAAACCTTTTTTGTCATACTCACCGGATTGTATAACACCCATGGATGGGCATGCGGTTCAATAAAGCCCGGTGAAACATACATTCCTTCTGCGTCAATAACTTTCGTATGATGATCAACCTCCACATCCTTTTCCCCAACGTATGCAATGCAATCTTTATAAACAGCTATATTTTGCTTTAAAAATTCCCCCGAATACACATTGATGACGGTACCGCCTTTAATAACTAAATCTGCCGGCCGACGCCCTTGAGCTACTTCGATTAATTCCGTTCTTTTGGCTGTTTTTTTCAACATTTTCCCTCCTTTGCCGACATTCCTTTTACGCACTTAACCACGGATTGATTTGGCGACAGCTTCCTAGCCCATCCTCTTCAAGCAGCTGTCTTACATCGTCGGGAATCATGACAGCTAATATGCGGCCATCTTCCTCTTTAACCCATCCTCTTAGCTCAAAGCCGTGACCCGTTCTCGTTTCACCTCGAAACACTTCATGCTTTAGTTTAATCGTTTTGCGATTGACCTCCGCTACGATCGTTTTAATCGTTATGATGTCATCGTAATACAACGGCTGTTCAAACGTACAGCCTACATCAAGAAGAGGGAGAATAATATGATGCTCCTTCATCAGCTTGGAAGGAGGAAGCCCGATCGATCGAAAAAATTGATGTCCAGCGATATCAAACCATTTGAAATAATTAGGATAATAAACAATTCCTGCTGCATCTGTGTCGCCAAAATTGACCCGAAGTTGAAATTCGTTCCTTTTCAACAATATTTCCTCCTTCAAAATCATCACAATAACTGCTTAATAGGACACTTCATTTACTTTTAATATTTCCCTTAATTTATAGCGCTGAATTTTCCCTGTTGCTGTTTTTGGCAGTTCATCTATAAATTCTATAATTCTTGGATATTTATATGGAGCTAGCTGTTGTTTGACAAAGAGCTTTAACTCCTCCTCCTTCTCTTTCGTTTTATCTACTCCTTGCTTTAAAACAACAAATGCCTTCGGTACAACGAGACGGTCTTTTTTCTCAACACCAATGACTGCAACTTCGAACACATCTTGATGCTGAAGAAGACAATTTTCCACCTCGATCGGAGAAACCCAAACGCCCCCGACTTTTAACATATCGTCCGAACGTCCGCAATACCAAAAATATCCTTCTTCGTCTTTGTAATATTTATCACCTGTGTGGAACCATTCTCCAATAAATTTTTGCTTATTTTGATCATGAAGGTTCCAATACCCATGAGCAATACAGTCTCCTCGAATGACTAAGTCCCCTATTTCATTAATGGGCAATTCTGCTCCATTTTCATCGACAATTTTAGCATCAAAGCCTGGAACAACTTTCCCGCTGCTGCCAATTTTTATATCTTTGATACGGTTCGATATAAAAATATGAAGTGCTTCAGTTGAGCCAATGCCATCTAAAATATCTACTTGATACATATCTTTCCATTTGTAGTATAAGGAAGGTGGTAATGCTTCACCGGCAGATACACAAACTCGAAGGGAGCTGAGGTCAAAACGTTTCCCTGTTTTTAAGGCATAATCAATCATCATTCCGTACAAGGTTGGGACCCCGAAAAAGATCGTTGGTTTATATTTTTCAATGGTTTGAAAAATCGTTTCCGGATCAGGCCGTTCCTTTACTAATACAGTAGAAGCACCAGCCCCTAACGGAAAATACATTCCTCCACCAAGACCGTACGCAAAAAATAGCTTTGATGCAGAAAGACAACGGTCCTCTTCTGAAATTTCAAGCACTTGTTTCGCATAAGTATTTAGAGCATATTCCATATCATGGTGCAAATGAATTACTCCTTTTGGATCTCCTGTGCTTCCGGAGCTAAACAGCCAAAAAGCAGAATCATCCTTATTGGTTAGTGCGTTTTCGAGTTCCTTATCGGCCTGATCAAGTAATGAGTGAAAATCAAACACATCTTCAGATAGATTGTTAGCGCTTTCTTTTATGACAATAATGTGTTCTAAAAATAAAAATCGATCTTTTCTTTGCTGAATATTAGCCCAAATATCTTCATGGATCATTAATCCTTTTGCACGGCTGTTATTTAAAAAATATTCATAATCGGATGGCTGCATCATCGTATTTACTGGAATTGGGACAACACCTATTTTCATTGCTCCAAAAAAAGAATAAACAAATTCAGGTATATCATGGCAAACAAGCAAAATACGATCTTCCATCTTATAACCAAGTTTGCGTAACATGTTTCCTACTCGGTTCACTTTTTCCTGTAAAGCTTTATAAGAAATTCGCTTGTCACGATAATAGATCGCAATTTTTTCCCCAAGTCCTTTCTTTACATTTTCATCAATAAACAAATTGGCAGCATTATAAGTTACTCCTAACCCTCGCAAATCCATTTTTGCACCATCCTTATAAAATTTTAAAAAATTTTAATCGGCAGAGAAGCCGCTTGAAATAAGGACGATCTCTTTCAAGTGGCTTCCTTGTACAAATGAATCTTAATCTTACAATCCTTTAAAATTAGGTTGACGTTTTTCTAAAAACGCACTTAATCCTTCTTTGGCATCCTCTGAACGGAATAATAAGTTTTGCAATTCTCCTTCATAGCGGATCGCAACATTTAGCGGCATTTCTTTTCCGTTCATAATCGATAGCTTAATGTTTGAAACGGCATATGTCGCACTTTCTACGATTTTTCTTGCATATTCTCTAGTTTTTTCTCTTACTTCCGCCTGTGGGAAAACTTTGTTAACAAGTCCAATGTCCAGCGCCTCCTGCGGAGAAATCGTTTCCCCCGTAATATTCATGTCCAACGCACGGGAGTAACCGACTAGACGAGCTAAACGTTGGGTTCCGCCTGTTCCTGCCAACACACCGAGAGTTACTTCTGGTAATCCGATTTTACCTGCTTCATCTCCCATAAAGCGAAGGTCGCAGCCTAATGCCATTTCTAAACCTCCACCGACCGTATGCCCCTCTAAACATGCGATGTACACTTGCGGAGAACGTGCAATTTTATCTAAAGTTTCATTACAGAATAAGCAAAATTGAGTTTTAAAACGAGGATCAGCCGCTTTTAAGAAATTAATATCTGCCCCGGCAGAGAAAAATTTCGGTACATCGCTCATGAGAATGACGACTTTAATATCTGAATCAAAGCGAATTTCATCGATCGCCGCATTAAATTCTTGATAAAACTCTAATGAGTAGGAATTTGTTTTATTGATATGAAGATGAATTTCCGCCACTCCATTTTCCTTTACTAACGTTAAATTTTCCTTTTTCGTAACAGTTTCTACAGACATCAATCATTTCCCCTTCCATTTAAATTTTTAAATGATTCAGAAAATTAGGTTTGCGTTTTTCTTGAAACGCCGCTAATCCTTCTAACCTATCAGAATGCTGAATGGTTTGTTGATAGCAATTCCATTCCTCTTCGAACCCTTGTTTTAGTTGAACACGATTCAAATAATCAATTGCCTGTTTAGCTAAGCGGATTGAATGCATCGAATTTTCAGCCATTTGCTCTGCTAGTTGAAGAGCCTTCTTTTCAGCTTGACCCTTCTGGCAAATTTCTTCTACTAAACCAATATCATACGCCTTTTTACCTGTTAGTTTTTCTGCTGTTAAGATTAATTTTTTAGCCATTCCAATACCAACTAAACATTGAATGCGTTGGGTTCCTCCTGCTCCTGGGATAATTCCCCAAGAAACTTCTGTTAAACCGATAAGCGCATCTTCCTCCATTACTCGGAAATCGCAGGCTAGCGCAAGCTCACATCCCCCACCTAAAGCAAGCCCTTTGATCGCTGCAATAGTCGGCATCGGTAAAGCGGCAATTTCGTCAAAGGTATTGCGCAGCAAACGAACATATTCAACAATTTCATCTTCATTCATCGTTTGTCTTTCCTTTAAATCTGCACCTGCACAAAAGGCTTTGCTATCACCCCCCGTAAAAATAACGGCCGTAAGCTTCTCATTATGTTTTAATTCTTTAACGATGCGGGCCAAATCCTTTACTAAAAACTTGCTTAGTGCATTGGCACGCTTCGGATTATTTAAATGAATGAATCCTATCGTTTGTTGAGTTTCAAACATAACACCTTTTTCAGACATACTCATCACTCACTGTACAGAAATAACATTTTCAGAGTTAACCGCTTTCAATTCTTCTTTAAATTTGTCTATTAACCCCGCATTTCTCGGCAGTATTCCTTGTGATTGCAACTTTTCATTAGCTTCTACTCGACCGAGCCATTCACTGACTTCATCTATTAATTCATTCAATGATTCTCTAAATTTATAAGGTACAGCACCTTCGTCGTTTAAAAGACGCTCAGCCCATTGCTTTGCATACTCAATATGTTCATGTTGTTCACGAACCATTTTGACAACTCGTGAAGAAACTTTATGATCCGCATCCTCAAGCGATTCTAATACAATCCGAATTCCAGTATTAACGGTATAAATGGCTGCAATGAGGGAAATCCAATTATCGACACCGACTACTTTCGAAAACGCTTTCCCCGTTTGCTCTTTAATGTCTATTTTCTGCTTTCTTTCATCCCGATGCTTTAAATCAAAACTCCAATTGTAAAACAGTCTCGCATGGCCTAATTCCCCTTGGGACATCGCAACAGAAGCTAATGTCGCTCCTAAATCTGGTCCGCTAACACCGACTTCTATTAAACGGTCACCAAGCACATATTTGTTGTCGGCAATTGTTTCCAATAACTCAATAAATGGTTGAACATGTGCTTTCAACTCACTCATTTCAATTCGCCCCTTTTTCTGCAAATAGCCAATCTGCTTTTTTCACCCATGCCATCTCACTTCTGTCAACGACAACCATTTCCGTCCAGTCCTCTTCATCGTACGTATAAGCAGCATATATTTTCGCTAATTCTTTATTCTCTGCTTCAACTGTTCCGATATACATTAAGTGATCTCCCCTGTTAATGCGGGCAAATACATCAAAAGCTGCTCTTGTTTCGTTCTTTGTTATCATTTTGCACTTACCCCCCAATATTTTAATTTTTCTCTACCTTCTGGACTCAAGCGGTCAACGGTCCAAGGGGGATCCCAAACAACATGAATATTTACCGATTGTATTTCTTCCTCCTCCAGCAAACGTTTTTTAATATCTCCTTCAATCCATTCCATGCAGGCGCAAGAAACAGAAGTATAAGTCATCGTGACATCAATCTCGCTGCCGTTTTTTTCTAAACCGTATATCAATCCCATATCGACAACACTGATTGGAAATTCAGGGTCCATGACTTCCTTTAAAGCTTCCCAGTATTTTTGGATATCCTTCGTTTTAAGCGCCATTACACCGCCTCTTTTCGCCAGTTTTCCATTTCTTTATATCCCTTCTGAATTCTTTCCACAAACTGTTTGTTTTTTGGTCCCCTTTGCTTAAAGCGATTAATGACATTGTCCCACGTGTCTGGTTGGTCAAATAACCATTTTTTGTTTTCTGGATCAAATTTACAAGGGAAAGGAACCTCTAACACATATTTTTGCTGCTTTTCATCATAATGAGCTGGCACTTTCACGCCAATTGATTCACAGAACGGAACCGCTGTTGACAGCCATTTTTGACGCAGCTCGTCATTTGTACTTCCTTTCAGGCGGTACTCAAGCTGTGCGGAACGGCTTTTCAAACGGTCTTCAACACCGAAGAATTCAAGCGCCATTAAAAACATCCAGTCAACAGCCTTTTGTACTTCGTCTTTCAGCTTTGGATCTTTCATGGCGGTTCTCATGATGATTTCCCCATTGCGCAAGTGGAATAATTCCTCTTTATCCACCTTAACTAGCGCTCGTTTCCATGGACCGTATGAAGTATACTCAAAGGCATCTCCCAACAAGGTATATCCAGCTCGATCGAAGAAAGCATTAAATACACCAAGCTCAATCCAGTTGGAAAGTTCAAAATCAAATGCATATGGGTTTTTAAAGCGATGCGGTTCCCTATTGTATAAAAGCTCATCTGTATTTTCGCCTAAATCTTTTAAGAGACGATAAGCAATATGGGCATGACCGATTTCATCCTGCATAATAGCTAATGCGGTAATCTTGCTGTTTAATGATGGGGCTTGATTATAAACTGTAAGCAATGGAGGAACGCTTAATAGCTCGGTATCTCCGACAATGACGAGCGTCTGCTTTAATGCTTGCAAGTATTCCTCGTTCATGTCATCTATACCTTCCACGATAAAACCATTTTGAACCTTCTCTTTTAAAAGTGCTGAATGATCCATTTTCCCACCTCTCGATATTATGTTTTTTTATTTATCGTCTTAATTACATAATAAGATGTAATAACAATCCGTGTCAATACTAAAAATTTAAAAAAGTCAAAAAATTTCATTTTCATATATATAAAAACAGTCTTTTTACAGGGTTCTGGCGTATTTACAATACCGCATTCTCTTTCTCATCACGGACATATTTGAAAACATTATTAATGGTTTAATTAAACGATCGTATAAATTTTATAAAATATAGCCGTCATTTTTTAAGGCCGCAGCATTTCATCTAAACTTCCATATGAATCGTTTAACTCATGCTGAAGGAGACGAAGGACAAGCAGATTTTTGATTTTGTAGAATTTTCGAGGGTTAAGTTAAATGAGGCAGGATACCGTAAAACGAAAAGCTAACAAAAAATATCTTCGCATCACTTGTCAATCTTTTCAGTCTTAAATAACACGATCAACGGTCACAATAAATAAGAGCGCAGCCTGTAAACTATGCGCTCTTTTCGGTATTTTGTCTATAAAAGATCGTACCATTTCGTTCCGTTTTCATTAATTCATCATTCAACACGAGATATTCTAAATGAGCTAAGGTTTCAGCAATTGCAAACCTCCATTGATGCGGGGATAGCTGTTTATTGCTAAACACTTTGCCGGCAATTTCATAAGCGGTTTGATCTCGTAATGCGAGGGAAAACATTTGTTTTAGCCTCTTATCGTGATGGCGGCGAATTGCCAAAATTCTTTCAGAGAATTCATCAATGACTTTTCCGTGCGCTGGGAAAGCCAAACGAATATTCAATGCAGCGACTTTATTCAGAGAAGAAAAATAATCTTCTAGCGGATTGGCGCTCCCCCCAGGCCATAAGCTAATATTAGGCGTGATTTTATCTAATACGTGGTCAGCTGCAAGAAGGATCCGTTTCTCCGGCTGATAAAAGTTGATCATTCCATCACTATGACCTGGAACGGAAATGACTTTCCAAATCATCCCTCCTAATCGGACCTCTTCCTCTTCTAGAATCGTGAGCGAAGGAAAAGGCTGAACATGTTCACTTAGCTTTTTCATATTTTCTTCAATTTGCTCCGCTAGACGTTCTGGCACACCATTTTGGCGGTAAATAGCACCGACTGCATCTGACTGTTGGCTGTTTTTTCCCCAAACACGCTCTGCCATGATAATGTCTACTTTGCTCATATACACAAGAGCTCCCGTTAATTCTTGCATCCAGCCAGCTAACCCAAAATGATCTGGGTGGAAATGAGTCAAATAAATAGCTGAAATCTGTTCAGGTTGAATGCGTAGCTGTTCGAAGACATTTTTCCACGCATTTACTGCTTCCGGGTAGTTGAAGCCTGTATCGACAAGGCTCCACCCATCTTGTTCCTTAAACAAATAGCAATAAATATATTTCATCGGAAAAGGTACAGGAATCGGAATCCGATATATATTTTCTGTTAATTTTTCAAAAGGAGTGTTGGACATATTTAGATCACCCACTTCATCTATTTCCATTAAACGACAAAAGGATTGATAGCCTTATCACGATTTGGAACAAGTTCATGATCGGGAGCTTTTTCAAACACCTTTTCAAAATATCTGATTGCTGGCACTGACAAAAGCTGATGAGTGTTGAAAAAGAGTTCCCTTGCTTTCGTACCATTCCAATCAGGAGGTAAAAGATCATTCGGAAACCCTGGATCAACAAAAAATAATTTCCGATATTCGTGTACGAGCTTTGTTCGCTCAATAAAGCATTCCTCATCACTCAATTCATTATTCCAAGCCCGCTTTTTATATTCATCATATTTCGTTTGATAAATTTCAATAAATGCCTCGTACTCTTTCCCAATCGCAGCAAAGTCCCATCCTTTTTCAATTAGATCCTCGTTGGTATGGGATACGACCGAACTCGAACTGAAAAGAATAACATATTGCTCCAAATGATAGTCTCTAATTAATTCCATTACTTGCTGCTCAACAGGATTCGGACTAGCCCATGTCCCGTGGGAAATGAAGCCAAACCCCATTAAGCTCAGCTCTTTTCGAATTTGGTTGCGGAGATCTCTTTTTTCTTCTGGAACAGAGTATGTTAAAATCCGCCAGCGTCCGTCCCATTTGTCGCTTTTTTTGTTATAAACCCGGGTGAATCCATCGAGCATTGTTCTCATCCCTTTATTGGTAAGAGAATAATAGCTATTATTTTTAATTTTTCTCACTTGGAAGAAATCTTGCTGTACCATTCTTAAAGCGGCCCCGCGGATAGAAGATTCTGAAATACCAAAATGGGACATCATATTAATAAGGCTGCCAATCCAAATTTCATTGCCATAATGCTGAATGTACTCACCAAATAAAGTGAACATTAAAGATCTTGGTTTCATAACTGCTACACCTGTCTTTTTTTGGATTTTGTCTCATTTTTTATTATGATGGAACAAATGCTGCTTTTACAAGTGTATGGGTGTTGGAACAATTTTTTCGGAATCAACCGATTTCATCATTTGTATTCTGCTAGGAAAGAAAAACATATCGGCCCTATTTAACCGATATGTCAGTTTGTAGATCAAATACACGCTGCTTCTTCAAAATAAGTGTGACATAGCAAGCGTGTCGCTTGCCTGGATAGTCGAAAAGCTATAGTTGTAAAGCAACAATCTTTTAGAAAAGAGCCTATTTTTTAGACTTACGTCTAATAAATATAATATAACTAATTTTCGCAATTTTTCCAACAGTAATTTTGTACTTTTTCCATGATATTCCAAAAAACATAATACTAGATTCCAAACATATTTAACGGTTTACCGCCGACATAAGAAACGACGCTCTTAGTTTCCATATAAAGATTTAGAGTTTCAAGCGCTAGCTCTCTGCCAAAGCCTGATTGCTTATATCCTCCAAATGGTGTTCCAGGGAAGGCTGAAATCGGACAATTCACCATGACAATTCCAGCACGAATACGTGATGACACACGATGGGCTCTTCCATGATCTTTTGTCCAAATACAAGACCCTAATCCGAAGATCGTATCATTTGCTTGACGAATCACTTCTTCTTCCTCAGAAAATTTCATTACAACAACGACAGGACCAAAGATTTCCTCCTGAGCTACTCTCATATCGTTTGTAACGTTGCCGATTATTGTAGGCATATACCAATATCCTTTTCTAAACTCTCCTCCTTCAGGCACTTTACCTCCATAAAGAATTTCCCCTCCCTCTTCCACAGCTAGCTTGACATAGCCATCAATCACATCCTGATGGCTTTTCGAAATAACAGCGCCCATGTGGACACCTTTTGCAAATGGATCTCCAACACGAACACGGGAAGCCTTTTCGAGAAACATCTCCATGAATTCATCGTAAATGCTCTCATGGACAAACAAGCGAGAACGCGCTTCACAAGATTGGCCTGTATTATAGAATATTCCAAAAAGTGAACCATTTACAGCTTCTTCTAGATCGCAATCATCAAAGACAATGTTTGGCGATTTTCCGCCTAACTCTAACGTAACGCGCTTTAACGTATCAGAAGCACGCTTCATAATGTCCTTACCCGTTTCCGTTTCACCTGTAAAGGCCACTTTATCAATTCCTGGATGCTGTGTCATGTATGGGCCAATTTCCGAACCACTCCCTGTGATGACATTGACGACTCCGTTCGGAACACCTGCTTCAAGGCAAATTTCTGCCAGCATATAAGCTGTGATCGGAGTATAGCTTGCCGGTTTTAACACAACGGTACAACCAGCAGCTAGAGCAGGTGCCACTTTCCATGCAGCCATCATCAGCGGATAATTCCAAGGAATAATTTGTCCGCATACACCTACCGGCTCTTTGACAGTATAGTTAAAAAAGCCGTTCGGAACTTGATTCACGTCTCCTTGTAAGGTGATGGCAGCAGCTGCATAAAACTCAAAGTCTTCAATTGCCTGATTAATTTGCCCTTTCGCCGCATCCACTGTTTTGCCGCTATTTAATACTTCGGCATTGACTAAGTCATCGAAGCGCTCTCTCATGATACTGGCAATTTTATTTAAAATACGAGCCCGTTTTGCTGCTGTCATTTTAGGCCATTTTCCAGATTCAAAAGCTGTCCGAGCCGCCTGAACCGCTTTATCTACATCTTCTTTTGCTGCTTTAGCTGCCGTTGCGATTACCTCTTCTGTTGCTGGATTCACTACGTCAAATCGTTCCCCATTTTTGCTATCGACATATTCCCCATTTATAAATAACGGGTAGTGGCTTTTAACTTTCATTGAACTTCCTCCCTCTATAATTTTTCTATAATGGTTGCTATTCCTTGCCCAACCCCAATACACATAGTTGCAAGCCCATATCGGGAATCCCTGCGCTGCATCTCATGAACGAGTGTCGTCACGATACGCGCTCCGCTGCAGCCTAAAGGATGGCCTAAAGCGATTGCTCCTCCGTTAACATTCACTTTGTCTTTGTGAAACCGCAGTTCTTTCATACAGGCGATTGATTGGGAAGCAAATGCTTCATTCATTTCAATCAAATCGAGCTGATCAACCGTTAACTGTGCACGCCTTAAAGCTTTTTGTGTGGCTGGAATAGGACCAAGCCCCATATAAGATGGATGAACCCCAGCTACCGCACATGTAATAAAACGGGCAAGCGGTTTAAATCCGAATTGTTCTGCGGTCGTTCTTTCCATAATTAATAATGCGGAAGCTCCGTCATTCATACCTGATGAGTTTCCTGCTGTAACCGTTCCATCTTTCACAAAAGCCGGTTTAAGCTTAGCTAGCGCTTCCAATGTTGTCTCCGGCCGCGGATGTTCGTCCCTATCCACAACTTTTTCTTCTCCCTTTCTATTTTTTGTTGTGATCGGAACAAGCTCAGCTTGAAACCGCCCTTCTTTTATAGCTCTATCAGCTTTTTGTTGGCTTAATAACGCAAATTCGTCCTGTTCTTCTCTTGAAATTTGATAACGATTGGCAACGTTTTCTGCCGTTTCGCCAAGGCTGATTGGCGGATATTTCTCTGCAAGCTTTTCGTTTACAAGGCGCCAGCCGAGCGTTGTATCATAAAATACAGGTGTGCTTCTAATCCCATCAAGCTGCGGTTTCATCATGACGTACGGTGCGCGCGTCATGCTTTCCGTACCACCGGCAATAAACACATCGCCCAGTCCAGCCTGAATGGAAATCGCCGCTTGATTTACTGCCTCTAAACCAGATCCACATAAACGATTGACCGTTACACCTGGAACAGTATCCGGCATTCCAGCAAGCAAAGCAGCCATTCTTGCAACGTTTCGATTATCTTCCCCAGCTTGATTGGCACAACCGAAAATAACATCTTCCACAAGTGAAGGATCAATCGGATTGCGATTAAAAAGCTCCTTGATGACATGGGCAGCTAAGTCATCGGGACGAACATCTTTTAAAGCACCATGAAACCTACCGATAGGCGTTCTTACTGCATCAATGATGACTGCCTCTCTCATTTGATAATCCCTTCTTTATGATTCATATAAATAAAATCCCCTTCCTGATTTTTTTCCTAGCCAGCCTGCATACACCATTTTCCTTAGCATTGGTGCAGGACGATAACGTTCTTCTCCCATTTCTTTATATAATCCAGATAAAACGGCATAAATCTCATCAATTCCGACATGATCAGCCCATGCAAGCGGCCCCATTGGATAGTTCGTCCCTTTTTTCATAGCTTTATCAATATGTTCTGGCGTTGCGATTTTCTCTGTAAGTGCAAAAGCGGCCTCGTTAATAATCAAGGATAAAATTCTCGGAAACACGCATCCGACTCCATCCTCTACTACTTCTACTTCTTTTCCCATCATTTGAAATATATTTTTCGCCTTTATGACATAGTCGAAATCGGTCTGTAAAGCCGGGGCGATTTCGATCAAATTCGTTTCTTCCCAAGTAGAAAAAGCAGCAAAGCCTACTAATCGTTCAGGATGTTTCAGCCATGATGCTGCTTCTGTCGCAGTAATACGAAGACATGTTGATAAAATAAGGGTCTTTTCTGAAATGATGTTTTCGATTTTCATTAAATTTTTCTTCTTTTCTTCCATGTTGACATTTGTCGTCTCTACTACAAAATCAAGATGAGAACCTTGTTGCCATTCACCGTTATCTATAACGGTGTGACCTAATGTCTTCATTTGCTTGACAAGCGGTGCAGATAGCGGTCCTCTTCCGACAATCGCTCCTATCAACGTTTTAGTTTTCATAACGGAAATATCCTTCACCAGCCTTTCTCCCAATTTTTCCAGACTGCACCATGCGCTGCTGTAAATAGTGCGGACGAAACCTTCCTTCCCCAAAAAACCCATTGTAGACAGATTCCGTCGTTGAAAAATTGACATCAATCCCAATCAAATCTTGCAGCTCAAAAGGCCCCATTTTAAAATGACCGGCTTTTTTCATAATTATGTCAATTTGCTCGACAGACGCTAAGCGCTCTCCAGCGATTTTTAATGCTTCGTTATAAAAAGGCCTAGCAATCCTGTTCACAATAAAGCCTGGCGTATCTTCGCAAATAACTGCTTCCTTGCCCAAAGAGTCAGCAAACCGAAGAAGAACATGTATCCATTTTTCACTAGTTTTAAATCCTTTGACAATTTCCACAAGCGGCATTAAAGGAACAGGGTTAAAAAAGTGCAGCCCAACAACTCGTTCCGGGGTATTGACAGCGCTTGCAATATCTGTTACAGAAAACGAAGAAGTGTTCGTGGCTAGAATCGTTTGTTCCGAACAAACTCCTTCTAGTTGTCTAAAAATTTCTTTTTTTAACGGCAATTTTTCCGGTACAGCTTCTATGACAACATCACATGCTTTCAAGTTCGATAATTCTGTGCACGCTTCAATTCTCTCCATTGATTGCTCCAATTCTTTTTTCGTTATTTTCCCTTTTTCAACCATTTTTTGCAGCCGCTTTTCAATAGAGTATAATGATTTTTGAACGATAGTATCATTTACATCATAAAGATATACATAATACCCATTTTGAGCACAAATTTGTGCAATTCCTGACCCCATAGTTCCAGAACCGACAACTCCGACATATTGAATCGTCAATAACACTACACCTCCTTACATGCCTCTTGCTCTGTTTGCCACCTTATAAACTCAAAAACACTTTTACACTTGCGGCAATAATATTGTGAAACTAATTGCGCAGTGCCAAAAGCAGACACTATTGCTACATCCGTCGAATCACAAAACGAACAATGCACACTATTATGAACAGACAACTTCAACACCCCTTTATTATGTTTTTATATCTATCGTATAATTTACATATTATTAGAAAGTGGTAGTGTTGTCAATGGGAGATGACCCTTCATTGACCTATTCAATCAGATTACGTTAAAAATCCCTTGAATTGGCCGACTAATCTATAGGTTTGCACGGACATCTACCGGGTTTGCAACATAATCTATCGGGTTCAAGCCTTAATCTCTTAGTTTCGTTCTATAATTTATCGGTTTATAGCAAAAATCCCTCGGTTTGAGCGGATAATCTCTCGGTTTCAGCACTTAATCTCTCGGTTTCAGCACTTAATCTCTCGGTTTCAGCACTTAATCTCTCGGTTTCAGCACTTAATCTCTCGGTTTTGAGTTTTAATCTTTTCAGATAATATCCAAGCAACAATTTTATTGTTATACAAATCTAAAACGGCTGATAGGTAGGCAAAATGGTCTCCCACACGTACATATGTAATATCCGGTTACGAACTTTTCAAAACGGTTCTCTGCGTAAAATTCTCTATTTAGGACGTTAGGAAATACAACCGAACCTCTATGCCCGTAGAACGGTCTTTTCTTACGAATGACAGATTTTATTCCTAATTCCCTCATTAAACGGCGTACACGCTATGATTTACAACCATCCCCTCTCTGGATAAAGCTCTCGTCATTCGCTTATAACCATAGTAGGGATGTTTCTTGTGAATCGCTAATATGTGCTCTTTAAGCAAAAGGTCCTTTTCCATACGTATAGACGATTTTGAACGATTACTACGCCATTTATAGTATCCAGCTCTTGAAACCTCAGCAATTTTGAAACGCCATGTAAGTGGGTGCTTTCTTCTTAATTCATCAATAATTTGAAACCTTTCAGATTTTAAGACCACTCCTTCCCGTGTAGATTTGGATTGCGCTTTTTTAGGTATTCCACCTGCGCTTTCAAATAAGCATTCTCTTCTTCTAAGCTGTTAAAGTACTTTTTGTTCCATTTTCCACGATTGTCCTCCAACAACTCATTGTTTTTTACTTTCTTTACCCACTCAGCAATTTGTGCATCGCTCTTGATCCCGAATTGTTCACGAAGCTGACGATAGGACCAGCCCTCCTCCAACTTCAAACAAACTATTTATTACCGTACTTTTTAATCGTCCATACAGAAAAAATTTGGAAGGATTTAAAGGATTAATAGCGAATAGACTTATTATTATTCTCAAAAATGGAGGAGGATGGAATCTATTGTCACAATTCATTCAAACAAAAAAAATTGCTAGGCTGGATCCAATTCGTTTTATTGGCAAACCTGTCGTTACATCAAATGAGGCTGAAATGAAGGGTGAAGGCGTGATTCCTTCATTATGGCAAAGCTTTAACAAACATAGCATTATTGAAAAAATCCCAAACAAGAAAAACCCTAATATTCTAGCAATATATACAAATTATGAATCAGATGAAGCTGGTTCCTATACTTTTGCTATCGGTGCCGAAGTGACAACGATTAACCAAGTACCAACTGGAATGAAAAGCTTTTTTATACGTGAATGTCCATATGTGGTGTTTACAACGAGAAAGGGATCTATACCAGAAATTGTTGTGGAAGCATGGCAATATATTTGGGAATGGTCGAAAACAAACAAAAGAGCATTCTTAACAGACTTTGAAGTATATGATGAACGTTGTAAGAACCCAGAAAATAGTCAAGTTGATATTTACATTTCCGTTATTGGTGATTTTCCTTTGTTTTAGGATTGGTGTGTGTGTTACCTCACTAATACACTAAAACAATGGGGGTGGCAAGTTTTTTGTTTATAAAACCTTATATATCAATAAATCATCTAGATTTTATCTATAAATTTTTGACAATACGTAAAGGAAATGGGGGAGTGAAAAATGATACCTTTCTTGTGTAGGTTTTCTCTCCCCATCAAACATTACTCCCCGTCATGCAAAACACACTTGTCCTTGGTTAAAAAACGCACCATAAATGGCCCAATTTGTCGCTAAATACACGTTATAAAGGCAATTGGACTCAATGGATAAAGTTTTTCTTAGAATGTATAAGTCTTCAAGCTAAAAAATGTTCAGTTAATTGAGAAAGTGAATAAACTTTACGAAGAAGATTTAGAACTAGTTCCGTTGTTAATAGTAGTAATATCTGGACTGAAATTAACGTAATGTTTCAAAGACCAATATTTACTTCTAAAACATTGTCTAACCTAACCGGTTTATCAGCAGTAAAAGATATCTTCATAAATTAGAGAAAATGTAATTATTTTCTCAGATGAAAAAATTCGATCTAAAACCTATTACTAATATAATCTTCTTGATAAACTTCGATAATAAATGGGATTTGTCAAATAATCCCACCAATTATTGGCTAGTCCAAAAAAACCTAAAATTTCAGACTGTTGATAAACGCTTTCATTCTTAGTTACTTCCTCCGCATCGCGCTTCATTACTGTATTTTTACAACTCCGCTCTTCATCGGGCTCGTGCCTCGAGACATGAGTTTTCATTTCAGTCTGAAACTTATGGATTATAATAAATGTCGCAATCGATCTAAAGGATCATCCCACCATAAATGACCTGAATCTTGTACATAGACAATCGCTTCTGTTTCATCACCAGGAGTGAAGTAAGGAATTGATGAATCCACCCAACGACCATCATACAAATATTTAATGACGTGTGGATTTCGTTTTTTCGCTTCTTTTAATAATTTTTCCGCCTTCTTTGTCGGGCCGTTTTCCAAAAGTTCAAGTAATAGTCGGTTGTAAACAAAATGGATTGAAAAATCATCTGGATAGCGGTCTAATAGCTGTTTCGCTTTTTTGAGATCATCCATTTCAACATAAGCATTAAATAACATAAAACGAACACCTTGATTATCATTTGAGTTTAGTTGTAAAAGCTCTTCTGTAAATTAGCACATTATTTCAGAATCCCTTTTTCAAATTATTTCAGGCGGATTCGGAAATAATGTGCAAAATTTTTGCGGATTGTTCCGGATTT